>NZ_JBVVQE010000030.1:0-80347 GCF_055811435.1 Mesorhizobium sp. WSM4837 | reverse complement strand
GCGCGCGGGCGCGCCCACCGCCCAATTGCCCTTCACACCCAGCTATATGACGCCGGCGATGCCCCACTCGCCCGAAAACATCCCGCCGCACATCCCGCCGGCCGGCGGCACGAGCGTGTCCTGCAGCGGCAGTTTTGCGCGCGGAAACAGCATGTGGAACGAGCCGTCGAAGGCGTTGCTGAAGTCATGCGCCAGCCAGAAATCCGCCTGCGCCATCAGGAATTCGGCATAGCCCTGCAGCCAGTAGCCGTCGGCGCGGTCGAAGCGGAAGGTGAGGGCGGGTGCGGCCGGGTCTGGCGCACCGCCGCGTGACAGGGACGCCATAATTGCGGCGGCACTTTCGTCCGCCGCGATCTGGCCGTCCTCGTTGAGGTCGATGCCGAGACGGGTGAGGTCGACCTCGATGCCGATGTCGGCATCGGCAGGCACGGATCCAAGCGTGGCTGCGGACTTTTCCAGCCGATCGCGGAAGGCGACCAGTATGGCGCGGAAGCCGTCGTAGGTCAGCGGCGCGGGATTGGGATTGTCCGGCACCGGCAGCCGCATCAGCGGCAGCATGAACGATTGCGGGCTTTCGAAACCGTGGCGGTGCAGACCGCCGGCCAGGATCTCCAGCGCGGTGAAGAACTGGCCGGCGCCGGCGGCGTAGGCCGACGCAGGATCAGTGGGCGCAGCGGCTTCCAGCGCAGCAAGTGTGCTGTCGCGGTCGGCTACGGTTTTTGCCTCGAACATGGCGGCCGGTTCGGGGGCCGCGGCTCCGGCGGAAGCAACCGGCAGCAGCAGAAGAAGGGCGGATGCCAGCAGGCTCGGAAATCGCGTCATCTTGGTCCTCCGGTATGCCATTCGGCGGCAACCATATACGCATCTTGTGTGTTGCGCCTACTGCGGGCATCTGGCCGCACGATTGCGAACGGAGGCGCTTCGCTATATCGGGCGCATCGTCTACCGTGGCCGTTCATCCCGGTGCAGGGCTGCGCGTGTCGAACTATCCGCTTTCCTACAAATTGTCCTGGCTGCCACGCTTCTTGAAGCCTTCGCTCAGCGGCGATCGCCAAGGCTTTGCGCCAGCGGCAGGAAACATGATCGAGCCGCCACCGGCGCGGACGGTGCGGCTCGCCTTTGTCGGCGATATCTCGGCGGTGGCCAATC
This sequence comes from Mesorhizobium sp. WSM4837, assembly GCF_055811435.1. NCBI lineage: Bacteria > Pseudomonadati > Pseudomonadota > Alphaproteobacteria > Hyphomicrobiales > Phyllobacteriaceae > Mesorhizobium > Mesorhizobium sp. WSM4837. The sequence continues at coordinate 79,198 of NZ_JBVVQE010000030.1, read as the reverse complement.
GCAGCGCGCCGCAATGCGACCCGGCGATCGCCACGCTGCTCGGCTCCGCCGATCTGGTGATCGGCAATTGCGAAAGCCCTGTGGTGGAGCGACCGAGCGCGGCGATGGGCACGAAGCTTGGCACCCGTCATGCCATGACCGAGCGGTTTCTTGCCGAGGCGCTGGCCGCCGTGGGCATCTCGCGCGATAGGCTGGTGTTGTCGCTCGCCAACAACCATGCGCTCGACCAAGGCGTCGAGGGTTTTGACGAGACCGTGGCAGCGCTGGAACGGCTTGGCATCCGCAGCATCGGTACCGCGGCCGCCGGTCCGGTCGAACGCGTCGCAGTCGGGCCGCTGACAATAGGCTTCGCCGCCTTCACGCTGTGGCGCAACGCCGGCGCGGCGGCGTTCGCCGGCCGAGTGTCGATGCAAGGCGAGCCGGCACGATGGCCGCGCCGCGACGCCGTCGACCTTACCTGCGCCGTGCCACATTGGGATTGGGAGTTCCGGCATTTTCCGCAGGCTGAAACGCGCGTGCTGGCCCGGCGTTTGGCCGCGCAGGGCGTCGGGCTGATCGCTGGCCATCATGCCCATGTCGTGCAGCCGGTGGAGCGGATCGGCAAGGCGCTCGTCGCCTATGGCCTCGGCGATTTCCTCGGCACCGCCTTTGCGCGGCAGCCATGGCCCGGCCGCATTGGTAGCATCCTGACCGTCGATATCAGCGCCGACGCCGGCAAGCGTGGCGCCATTGCCGCCTACCGGCTGCATCCGTTCATGCGGCTGCGCGCCGGCGACCATGAGCGGCTGCTTCCGGTTGAGGCGCTGGAGGACCGAATGCGCAGCAAAGTCGAAGGCCGGTTGACTGCGATCTTTCCTTCTCCCCTTGTGGGAGAAGGTGGATCGGCGCGCAGCGCCGAGACGGATGAGGGGTGCTGGAAGAAATGAGGCGTTAGCGTTCCCTGGAACACCCCTCATCCGTCGCCTTCGGCGACACCTTCTCCCACAAGGGGGAGAAGGGATCACCGCCCACCCGGCAGGCGACTTTCCCGTAAAAGCGGCTATCATGCAGCGCAAAGCTTTTCGACGGTGGGATGGCGATGGAAGCAGCGGATTTCATGCCTGATGAAGCTGACATCGCCGGCATCAAGAGCAATCTGGCGGCCTACGAGGCCGAAAGGGCTTCGGCCTACCGGCAAGTCCGCTGGCGGGTGCCGCTGTTCATCGGACTGGTGCTGGTGTTCGTGGCGCTTGTCGCCTGGCTTTTCAACAGGATCGCCGATCCCTACGAGCAATGGCTCTCGACGCCGCATGTGTTGCTCTATGTCGTCGGGCTGGTGGCGGCGATCCTGCTCTATTTCCAGGCGATCAAGCCGGCGAGCAGGTTGCAGCACCGCAAGACACTGCTGCCGATCATCTTCGGCTTCATCAGGGACATGCGCTACGAGCATGAGGTGACGCCGAATTCGTTCGACCGGCTACCGCGCGAGACGATCGGCACGTTCAACACCAAGCGCTTCGACGACATCGTATCCGGCCGCTACGAGGGATTTCCGTTCGTGCTTTACGAAGCCGATCTCCGGCAAGGCACGGGCGGCACGATAGCATTCAAGGGGATCGTCGTTGCCTTCGAGACCATCGTGCCGTTCCCCGGCATATTGGTGGCGGCGCGCCGGACTGGGTTGGCCGTCGGGTTCTTCCGCGGCATGTTCGCCAGCAAGATGCAGGAATTGTCATGCGGGGTGCCCGAGCTCGATGCTGCCTACGACTTCCGCACCGACAATGTCGAAGCGGCGCAGCCGCTGGTGAGCGGCCGGCTGGCGCAGGCACTGACATGGCTCAAGGAGACATGGCCTGATGATCCGGCGCGGGTCGCGCTCAATGGCAGCGACGGCTTTTTACTCCTGCCGCAGACGAGGAATTTTTTCGAGCTGCCTGATATCTCGGTGCCGCTCGACTACGCCAAGCACGTCGCGCCTATCATTGCCGACATTGGGGCGATGCTGGCGACGGCGGCGCTGGTGCGCAAGATCGGCGCAACGGACGCGGCGGCGGGTTAGCCCGAACTTGAGGTCTGCTGCCAGCTTCTGAATCAACACCAGGAAGCTTCGCTCCGGTCGAACCGCGTGAGACAGGCAGTCAAATCGCGAGAGAAGCCCAAAAAACAGTCGGCGCCGGGATTTCTCCCAGCGCCTCCCTGTCAGATCAGGACACGGTCGCGGCAGCAACTTCCGTAAAGACGTCGCGCCATGCCGGCCTTGATGTTGACGGTCCTGCCAGCCACCGCCCGAGGGCAGCGTCCGTTCGGGACCTCGCCAGTCTCCACCCTTGCAAGCTTCGTCCAGCGCGCCATCGAAGGTTTTTGCCGTCCTTCATGGCAGCATCGGTCCGCCGTAGGCGTTCGCACGCTTTCCGCGGCCCCGTAGTCTCGGTCCTCAAAACAGGCAAGCCTGCGTTCGGGGCCGTACGGGCCTCAGGAAATCTTCCGTTTCGCTTCGCCTTTCGACTTGGCAATCGGTAGCCGCCTGAGATGGGTTTAATGTACGGGAGATAAGCGTTCGGCGAAACGGTTGCGAGCCTGTGGATAGCGGGATTATCGGGGACCAGCGCCTGCATCGGCGCGTTTATTTTGCCGAGATGCGGGGCGGGACACGCCCATCCTGCGGCAAGCTGCAGGATTCTGCCCTTGCCCCACACTGCGGCGCGGGCTTCAATGCCGGCGAAGGATTTTAGGACGGCAGTGTCGTTGCTGTCCTTGGGAGGACATTCTTGAAGGTCGGGGTGGTTCTCAATCCGATTGCCGGTGGCGGCTGGCTCAAGCGGCACTGGCCCGAGGTCAGCGCTTCGCTCAGGAAACATTTCGGCGATTTCGAGCTGCGCGAGACGCAGGCGACCGGCGACGCCGAAAGGCTGGCATTGGTCCTTGCCGCCAGCGGCTGCGACCTGGTGATCGCGGCGGGCGGCGACGGCACCGCCAGCGAAGTTGCCGACGGGCTGCTGCAGGCGTTTGCGGAAAGTGGCCGGACGGCCGAGCTCGGCCTGCTGCCTTGCGGCGCCGGCATCGATTTCGCCCGCGGGCTCGGCCTTTCGGACGAGGTCGACCTGACGCTGAAGCGCATCGCCGAGGCCAAGGCCCGCCGGGTCGATGCCGGCCGCATCTCTTACGTCGACGACCATGGCGCCCTGGCCAGCCGCCATTTCATCAACATCGCCAGCCTCGGCCTGTCGGGCGCCACCGACCGCGCGGTCAACGCCGACAGGCGCAAGGGCAATGTGTCGGCCAAGGCGCTGTTCTACTGGCGCACCCTGTGGGAATTCATGCGCTACCGGTTCCAGGACGTCGTGATCACCGTCGACGACGGCGTCCCGGTCGAGGCGCGCGTCGCGCTAGTGGCGGTGGCCAACGGAAAATTCTTCGGCGCCGGCATGATGATCGCGCCGGATGCCGAACTGGACGACGGCCAGTTCGACATCGTCATCCTGCGCGCGGCTGGCAAGCTGAAGCTGATCTGGGACATCCGTCTGCTCTATGGCGGCCGGCATCGCAACCATCCGGCAATCACCATTTTGCGCGGCAGGAAAGTCGTTGTCGAACCACTCGGCGATGTGCAAAAGAACGGCGCTCTGGTCGACATAGACGGCGAGTCGCCGGGGCGCATACCGGCGACCTTCGAGATCCTGCCCGGCGCGCTGACGCTGAGATATTGAATCAAGCTGTTGAGACCTTGGTTCCGGTCGCTTCGATCGTGATTTAGGCGATCAGGCCAACATGCTGGAATCGCGCGACAATTACCTGACGGCAGAGCTTGAGCCTAGCCGGGAAACCCGGTCGCATCTCTTGCGCGCGCTCACGGCGTCAACGGCGTCTGCATCATCTGCAGATGCAGGTCCGTGCCGGTCCAGGGATGCGCTTCGCAGACGGCTTCGTCGAGCTCGACGCCAAGGCCCGGCTCCTTCGACGGAACGACGTTGCCGTCCTGCCACTCGATCTTCTTCTTCAGCAGTTTTTCGTGAAAACCGTCCCACTGCTTCAGCGATTCCAGGATGAGGAAATTGGGCAAGGTCACGGCAAGCTGGATGTTGGCCGCGCCGACGATCGGCCCGCAATAGCAGTGCGGGGCGACCTGGATGTGATAGGCCTCGGCCATGGCGGCGATCTTCTTGGTTTCGAGAATGCCGCCGGAGCGGCCGAGGTCGGGCTGCAGAATGGTCGCGGCGCGGTTCTCGATGACGCGGGCAAACTCGAATTTCGTTGTCAGCCGTTCGCCGGTGGCGATCGGGATCGACGTGCCGCGCGCCACCTGCGCCATCACTTCGGGCATGTCGGGCGGCACCGGTTCCTCGAACCACAGCGGGTCGTAAGGTTCGATCGCGCGGGCCATGCGCAGCGCGCCCGATGCGGTGAACTGGCCATGCGTGCCGAACAGGATGTCGGCCCTTGTGCCGACCGCCTCGCGGATCGCCTTGACCATGCGGGCGGAGAGATCGATGTCGACGAGACGCGGCTGGTGACCGTCAAAGGCGGTGTAGGGTCCGGCCGGATCGAGCTTGACGGCATTAAAACCCTGCTCGACATATTCGAGCGCGCATTCGGCCGCCAGGTCGGGGTCGTTGTAGACGTTGTTGCCGCGGGCATCTTCCGAATGGACGCTGCCGCTGTGCGGATAGAGGTAGGTATAGGAACGCAGCGTTTCGTTAACCTGGCCGCCGAGCAGCTTGTAGACCGGCTTGCCGGCCTCCTTGCCGATGATGTCCCAGCAGGCGATTTCGAGCGCCGAAAAACAGCCCATGCCGGACACGTCCGGGCGCTGGGTGAAGCCGGACGAATAGGCGCGGCGGAAGAAGTTCTCGATGTCGTGCGGATCGCGGCCGATCAGATAGCGCTCGGCCATGTCCTCGATCATTCTTGCGGTGACATGGGCCGAGAAGGTGGCGTTGTAGGCCTCGCCATAGCCGACGACGCCGCCGTCGGTGGTGAGCTTGACGAAGATGAAATACTTGCCGCCGATGCCGGGCGGCGGATTGCCGACAACCCAGGTTTTGACGTCGGTGATTTTCATTTTTGATCCTCCAGAACCAGTTCGGCGCCCTTCCATCCGGTCATGATCGCGGCGGCGTTGGTGTTGCCGGTGATGTTATCGGGAAAGATCGAGGCGTCGATAACCCGCAAGCCGGCGAGGCCGTGAACCCGCAGGCGCGGGTCGACGACAGCGGCGGTGGCGTCCGGCCCCATGCGGCAGGTCGAGACCGGGTGGTAGACAGTGCCCGAGCGCTTTCTGAAATCCTGGATGATATCCGCATCGGAGGTGATTGACGGGCCCGGCAACACCTCTTCCTCGATGATCTCGGCCATTGCCGGCATGGCGGCGATCTTCCGGATGAACTTCACCGCCGCCAGCATCTCGGCGACATCAGCCTCGGTCGAAAAGGCGTTGGCGACGATCTTCGGATAGTCGCGCGGATTGGCGGAGCGGATCATGATCTCGCCACGGCTCGATGGACGGCAGTTGGACAGGCCGATGGAAAAGCCCGGCCACGGATCGGGCGTCAGGATCGGGCGCTCGCCGCTCTTCGGAATGACGGTCGAGAATGCCTGGAAATAGAGCTGCATGTTGGGCCGTGCCGTCGCCGGATCGGTGCGGAAGAAGCCGCCGGCATTGTTCATCGACAGCGACAGCGGGCCGGAGCGCATCAGCATGTATTGCATGCCGACCATGAGCTTGCCCCACCACGGGCGCAGGATCTGGTTGAGCGTCGGCAGCCTGCCCTTGAAAGTGTAGTTGATGCCGACATGGTCCTGCAGGTTCGCGCCGACATTCTCGTTGGCGTGGACGACGGCAATGCCGAGCGCGCCAAGGATCGCCGAGGGACCGATCCCGGAAAGCTGCAGCAACTGCGGCGAATTGATCGAGCCGCCCGACAGGATGACCTCGCGGCCGGCGCGGGCGGTTTTCGTCTCACCATTTTGGAGATACTCGATGCCAACGGCGCGCTTGCCCTCGAACAGGATCCTGGTCGCCAGCGCATTGATCTCGACGCGGAGGTTTTTGCGCTTCATCGCCGGGCGCAGGAAGGCGCGGGCGGCCGACATGCGGCGGCCGTTCTTGGTGGTGATCTGATAGATGCCGGCGCCCTCCTGGGAGGCGCCGTTGAAATCCGGATTGAACGGCAGGCCGGCCTGATTGGCGGCCGCCAGATAGCGCTTGGTCAGCGGATGGACTGCGGTCGAGCAGTCGGTGATATGCAGCGGACCGCCAACGCCGCGCCATTGATCGGCGCCGGCCTGATTGTCTTCCAGCGCCTTGAAGACGGGCAGCAGGTCGTCGAAGCCCCAGCCGGGATTGCCGGCCGCTGCCCAAGCGTCGAAATCCTCGCGCGCGCCCCTAATCCAGACCATGGCGTTGATCGAGCTCGAGCCGCCGAGCAGCCTGCCGCGCGGCCAGTGGTCGACATTGCCGGCGAGGCCGGGGTCCGGCTCGGTCTTGTAGTTCCAGTTGACCGCAGGGTCGAAGAAGGTCTTGCCGTAGCCGAGCGGCATCTGGACGTAGAAACGCCGGTCGCTGCCGCCGGCCTCGAGCACCAGAACCGAGAAGCGGCCGGAAGCCGACAGTCTTTCGGCCACAACCGAGCCGGCCGAGCCGGAGCCAACAATGATGAAATCATAGGTCTGCATGATGGCTGCGGCCGGCTCCGAATTCTCGCTCAACCTAGACGCCGCAAGCCGCCGCGATCACCGGAGCTTCCGGCATCGCCTGTGAAAAAAGCGACCGGCACTTCATTTGCAGTTGGTGTCCTGCCCGAAGCGGCCTTTGCCGCGTGGCCAAGCGGTCCAGCATTACACGCCATCATCAGCATTTTGCGTGAAATCATAACGCATGATCGGGCGGGCTGGCACCCTGCGGGCGACGACCCTGAACCCGGCGCGAGCGAAGGTGGAGGCGTATCCGCTGCCGGAAGCGCTCGGCGATACGCCGGCATCAAAAGGATAGGCCTCGAGTGCAGGGGCGTTTGCGCGCCTTGCAGCTTCCAGCGCCGCTGCGATCAGGTGAGATGTGACGCCTTGACGGCGGTATTTTTTTCGCACGTAGAGGCAGGACAAGGACCAGACCGGTGCATCATCCACTCGCTTCAACTGCCACAGCCGATCGAGCCAGGGCACGGCATCTCTGGGCGTCACCCGGCACCAGCCGACAGCAGTAACGCCGTCGAAAGCAAGTACGCCTGGGGAGGGGCCATGCTCGACGGCTTGTCGGAACCCCGCCTTGTTTTCCTCGCCTGGTCGCTTTCGATAAGAACTGCCGATACGCCCGTACATACACCAACAGCGACTGCAGACGGCGCTCTCACCGAACAGCTCCTCGAGCGCGGGCCATAGATCTGATGTCAGAGGGCGAGAGGTAAGTTTCATGTCAGCTGCCTTTCTCAACTCGCTGTGCGCAGTCTAGCACCTGGCAGCGCGTTGACGCATCGGTGCCATCCCGATACGGGAGAAGATCGATATCGAGGGGATTTGGCGCATGGTGCATTACGCGAACGGGCGGCCGATTGGCGATCTGACGCTCAGGACCTTGGCCATGCCTTCGGACGCCAATGCGGCGGGCGACATTTTTGGCGGCTGGGTGATGGCGCAAATGGACCTGGCCTGCGGCATCCGCGCCGCCGAGCGTGCCAAGGGCCGCGTGGTGACGGCGGCGGTGAAGGAAATGTCGTTCGCCAAGGCGATGAAGATCGGCGACACGCTGTGCATCTATACGCATGTCGAGCGCGTCGGCCGCACCTCGATGACGCTCAAGGTCGAGGCATGGGCGCAGCGCTACCTCTCCGACCTGATGGAGAAGGTCACCCACGCCGACTTCGTCATGGTGGCGCTGGACGGCGAAGGCAAGCCGAAGGCAGTTCCGGCGGAGGGCTGACTTCTGACTTCCCTTCTCCCCTTGTGGGAGAAGGTGGATCGGCGCGCAGCGCCGAGACGGATGAGGGGTGTTGGCCGGAGCACCGTCGGTGCCAAGCTGGAACACCCCTCATCCGACCTCGCTTCGCGAGGCCACCTTCTCCCACAAGGGGAGAAGGGCAGGCGAGCGCTTTTTGCCGCGCTGCCGCAAAGCCTTGCGGCGCAAAGGTTTCAGGCATGTATCTCATCGAACCTCGCGCGAGCGGCCTTGACCCGCTCGGTGTTCTTGCGCGCCCATTCGCCGAGCGCGCCGACCGGCACAAGCAGCTCGTAGCCAAGGTCGGTCAGCTCATAGTCGACGCGTGGCGGAATGGTCGGAAACACGGTCCGGGTGACGAAGCCGTCGCGCTCAAGCCCGCGCAACGTCGTGGTCAGCATCTTTTGCGAAATGCCGCCGACGGCGCTACGCAATTCGTTGAAGCGCAGCGGCCCGTCACCGAGCTTGCCGACGACGAGTACGGTCCATTTGTCGCCGACGCGCTGCAGGATTTCCGAGATGGCGCGGCAGTCCTCGGTGCGGTGCGGGTGCCTTGGTATCAAAAAAGTGCCTCCTTGCGCCTCGTTGGCGCAGTCACTCATATAGCTCAGGTATCTAAACGATACCAGAAATTCGCCTGAAGGAGAGCCCCTCTATGTCCAAACCCAAAATCGCCATTGTCATCGGTTCGACCCGCGCCGCACGCTTCGCCGACGTTCCGACCCAGTGGATCGCCAAGATCGCCAAGTCGCATGCCGACATTGACGTGGAAGTGGTCGACCTGCGCGACTTCCCGCTGCCGTTCTTCGACGAGGTCGCTTCGTCCGCCTGGGCGCCGTCGCAGAATGAAGTGGCAAAGCGCTGGCAGAAGAAGGTCGCCGAGTTCGATGGCTTCATCTTCACCGCCGCCGAATACAACCACGGCCCGACCGCCGTGCTGAAGAACGCGATCGACTACGCTGCCAATGAATGGAACAAGAAGTCGGCCGGCTTCGTCGGCTATGGCAGCGTCGGCGGCGCGCGTGCCGTCGAGCAGCTCAGATTGCATGCTGTCGAGCTGCAGATGGCGCCGGTCAAGTCCGCCGTCCATATCGCCTGGGGCGATTTCCTTGCCGTCCGGCAAGGTGAAAAGAAGCTCGAGGAGCTCGAGCACCTGAACCAGGCGGCGACTGCACTGGTCAACGACGTTGCATGGTGGGCCAAAGTGCTGAAGGCGGCGCGCCAGGCCGACGCGGTGGCCGAGGAAGTCAAGGCGGCCTGAACCGCAGACCAGGACAATCCTCCCAAGAATTCCCGGGGCGGCGCTTGCGTCGCCCCTTTTGGTTCAGGCGATGGTTGGTATTCAGGCGATGGCTGGCTGCCGCGCCTGCCGAGGCCTGATGATACAGTCGGCGAGGCGGTCCATCTCGTTCAACTCATCCGCATGGTGCTGGCCCCACTCACAGAGCGCCAGAAGGATAGGCTCGAGGCTGAGGCCGAGGCGCGTCGCCGAATATTCGACGCGTGAGGGGATCTCGGCAAAGATCTCGCGTCTGACAAGGCCGTGTTCCTCCATTTCGCGAAGCTGCTGGATCAGCACTTTCTGGGTGATATCAGGCACCAGCGTCTTCAGCGCCGACAGCCGCCGGGGGCCGTCGAAGAGATGGTAGAGAATGACAGCCTTCCATCGGCCCGAGATCACCTTCAGCGCGCGTTCCGCCGGCAGCAGCGGCAGTCTCTTGGTTGGCAGCCTTTTGGTCGGCAGCCTTTTGGTCTGCCCCGTTTTGGTCGGCATGGCCATGGTCACCTCCTGGTCAGCAGGGGACAAATGAGTGTGTAGTCGCGATCAGGCAGATAGTGGCAAACAGCAGCCGATGCCATAGCGATGGATGCATGCCATGAGAGCCATTCAACTGAACCGTTTCGGCGGTCCCGACGTCCTGGACGTCGTCGAGATGCCGAAGCCAGAGCCGCAAACAGGCGAGGTGCTGATCCGCGTTCATGCGGCCGGCGTGAATTTCTTCGAAGTGTTGATGCGCGGGGATCGCTACGCGGTGACGCCGCAATTGCCGATGGTTCTCGGCGTCGAGGCTGCCGGCACCGTGGAGGCGCTTGGTCACGGGGTCGACATCTCGCTGACCGGGACACGCATAGCTGCGCCGCTGTTCGCTTCGAAGCGCCCGTTTGGCGGCTATGCCGACTATGTGACGATCGATGCAAAGCTGGCCGTGCCTTTGCCCGATGCGCTCTCATTCGAAGACGCGACGGCTTTGATGGTGCAGGGACTGACGGCTTTTCATCTGCTGCGGCAAAGCCCGCCAGCCGGCAAATCGATGCTGGTCACTGCGGCCGCGGGCGGTGTCGGCTCGCTGCTGGTCCAACTCGCCAAACGCCAGGGCGCCAGCGCCGTGATCGCGGTCGCCGGCAGCAGGGCCAAGCTCGATCTTGCCCTGTCGCTTGGCGCCGATGCCGCGGTCGATTACAGCACGTCGGATTGGCCCGCGCGAGTGCGGGAGGCGGCTGGCGGCGCCGGCGTCGATGTCGTCTACGACATTGTCGGCGGCGCGATGACGGCGGCATCGCTGGAGGTTCTCGCGCCAGGTGGAGAGCTGGTCTGTGCGGCGCTGGGCAGATACGCGATCGGCGCTGCGGAACTGGAAGCGATGATCACCCGAAACCAGTCACTGCGAGGTTTTTCCCTGCTTCCGCTGCACTCCGCCGACGGCCTCAGGGCCAGCCTGTCGGAGCTTTTCCAACTGGCCGCCGGCGGCCAGGTTGCCGTGACGCAAGGCGGCCGCTATCCGCTTGACCGGGCCAACGAAGCGCACCGCCTGCTGGAGGAGCGCCGCTCGACCGGCAAGGTCGTGCTGATACCTTGAGTGGTGGTCGATTAACTGCGCACAGGCTGCGTGCAATGCGTGTGCTCAAATGGTCGGAACAGCGCCAGGAGCCGACTTCTGGCGTCCCGGATTGCAGGCGGCGAAGGCCTCTCTAAATGACTGTTAAACCTTGTTCTTTGTCCTCTATATTGCCATTCAATTCGATCACAACCTAGCGTACTTTATTCGCATCGTTGTCCGCTTTTTCAGTCGCCTCAGCAATCATCGGCAGTCTTGCTTCTCTTCTTGTTCCAAACTCATCGACATAGACTTTAATTTCATGGTCCCGTTGCGCGCCAGCCTGATCGAATGAGGCGTAGAATTCCAAGTTAGCTGTCAGAAGATTCTTGCCGACAATGTCAAAGTATTTAATGCCACCTTGGGGACTTCAACAGGATTTCTTCCAAATGATCTATATCTACAGCCATATGATTTTCCTCCTTGTTCTTGCCTCACTTTCGACGAAATCAATCTAGATCGCCTGCTTTTCGTGGCGTCCATCCGCTTGATCTTGCCATCACGCCACCAGATCTGCCCATTCCGCCCCCCGATCTACCCATGCCTCCGCCCGACCTGCCCATGCCTCCGCCATGGGCCTCTCCAGATAACAGGATTTGCTCGAGTGACCCCGTCTCTGCGTCCAACCTGAGTGAATGGTCACTCTTGTCATAAATCCATACTTTCATGTCCTTGGAGAAAGCTCCAATCTGAAAGCCGAGACCCGTTCGCGCACTGGAGCCGGGAACTCGGGACAGTCTTTTGTACGCAACTTCGTTGTCGGCATCGGTCGGGGGAGGGTCGTCGGGGTCGAGGCCAGCCCCATGGACGAGAAAAATCGCTGGCGGAGCCAGTTCATAAAATGCTCCTTCAAAGGAAAAAGCAAAAATCCGTGCCAAACACGCGTCAGGGTGTTCCTTCTCAGCGGGACCAGCAACATGTTCGAGCTGGCGTCGCAGAAAATTGTTGTTTCCTGGTCTTGGTACCTGCAAGTTATCGTATGTGCCGCCTCCTTTCAAAATCACGTCTTCAAGCAGCCGACCAAACAGATATACAGACGATACGCCAAGTAATGTTTCATTATCTGACATCTTCCTCTCCACTCATTATTATCTAGCTAGACATCGACCTCGCTAACAGAACTCTTTCTCGATAGCTCATCTTCGGAAAATTAGATATATCTCTCGGCAGCAAGGTGCGCGCCGAATGGGAATGGCCGCGGCGCGGCCTATTGTTGATCCGCCTGCCAGCGTGCAGATCGCCGATGCCCCGACGCCTGAAATTGCGATCGATGAGCCTTGCGAACTCACCCCCCGTCTCGACCTCGTCGACGGCGAGCATCGCCGTCGCGACATCTCCATAGTCCAGAAAATCGGGCCCCAGAGCCCATAGGGTTTCGGCCAGATGCATCCCGACGACGTCGCGCGCATCGAGCAGCGCCTCGCGGAAGCCGTCAGTCCGGCGGGCGAAAGCGCGGTCGAAGGCGTCCTGCAGCGGCGCCCGGGCCACCGGATCGGCTTCGGCGACATCGGCGAGATTCTCGACCTCGGGCGAGATCAGGCCTCGTGCCACCAGGCTCTCGTGAAAGATATCGACCAGGATGTCGAATATCGCGCCGGTGAGCGGCTCCGACAGGTCATGCTCGTTCTTCCAACCGTGAACGAATTCGGCCATCGTCCGTTGGTTGTTCGCCAACCTTATCTGACTATGCGGCGAAAATTCCGAAAAGCGCGCGAGACGGTTGGCGAGATAGAGGTTGCCGCGCGTCTCGTCCAGCACATTGTTGATCACCGACGGGAAATGCATGGCGGCGATCAGCGACACGCAGTCGGAGAAGGCTTCCTGGAAGCCGACATATTCGGGGAACTCTTTGCCCAGGCCCGGCACGCCCAGCACGGCGAAGGCTATAGCGTGGCCGACCTCGTGAGCGATGATGTCGAAGTCGAGGCTGAAAGGGAGAATACTTCCGTCCGTCTCGAACTGGCTGCCCACTTCGAGATAGCCGTAGCCGAACTGCGCATTGTTCCACGTCGGCAGAATCGAGATTTCCAGACGCTCATGGTGATCGCGGAAATGCCATGCAACCGACTGGCCGAGATAGCGTTCCCACACATCGAGCGTGAACCGCACGGAGCCGAAGAGATGCGCGGCCTCGAAGCCGGGCATCGATGGCTGGTAGTGATCGAAATTGCCGCGCTCGTCGGGCACTGCCGGCGCGAGGATATTTCCTGTCCAGGGCGGCAGATAGATGAACGGCGTTCCCAAGGGCGCGCGGTTCACGCCATAGGGCCTGGTCTTGCCGACCGGCTCCACGACATACATTCGATCGTCCGACGGGCCGACACCGACGCTTCCTAGAGGCGATGAAACCGTGACGATTTCAGGGCACGCTCGAGCGTCCTCGAACGGAGGCTGGACAAAGAGCCTGAACCGGGTCGCCATCCCATTCCCCCACGACCTATATTAGCTTAGCATAAATTAAGATTCGTTGCTTGGCGAGAACTTCGTAAGCAACGCAAGCCTTTTGTCTGTCGGGTCTGCGAACGCGCCCCGGCCCCGCCCTATTCCGTGAGTTCTATCAGCCTGGGATAGCGCGGGTGGCCGCGAATGGGCTCGAAATCGGAGTCGTTCTTGAACCACAGCTTCATTTCCGTGCCGACCTGAGGCAACCAGGCCTCCAGCAGGTCGATCGACCGGTCGCTCTCGCCCAGCAGCGCATAGGTGCAGGCGGCATTGTACTGGATGTTTATGTCGCCGGTTTCGGTCGCAAGGGAGCGCTCGAGCCATGCCAATGCTCGATCGTGCTCACCGAGGAAGGCGAGCATGATCGCGCCAAGGCATCCGACATTGGCATTCTCCGGGTGGTGCCTTAGCTCCTCCTCGGCCTTCTCTATCGCGATCCGCGCATAGTTTTCGGCTTGATCGTTCTGCCCGAGCGAGCGGAAGACGTTCACGAGCATAACCGGCGCACCATAGTCCGTCGGCTTGATCTCCATTGCCCTCAGGAAATACGTCGCTGCCAGTTCGAACTGACCCCGGGTCACGCAGAACTCGGCATAGTACCGATTGGCCTCATGGCAGTTAGGATCGATGGCCAAAGCCCGCTCGAAGGCGGCAACCGCCTCGGCGCGGCGACCAGCGCCCGAAAGGGCGTGCCCCATGGCCGCATACGCTTCTGACAGATTGGGGTCGATAGCCAACGCCTTTGCTGTGGTTGCCAGAATATCCTCGACCTGAATGTCGAAGCCAAATTGCGAGCGGAGCCGTGTGTTGCAGACCGCGATGCCGGCATAGGCTCGAGCATAGCTCGGGTCGAGTTCGATAGCCCTGGCGAAACTTTGCCTGGCCATCAGGTGGTTTGCCTTCGACGCGATGTGGTAATACTCGCGGCCTCTCAGATAATGCGTATAGGCTTCGACATTTTCGGTCGGCGCTTGCTCGATCGCCTTCTTCTCCTCGGGAAGGAGTTTGACCTTGAGCTGCTCGACGACTGCCTTGGCGATCTCGTCCTGCACGGCGAAGATATCGGTGAGGTCGCGGTCGTAGCGGGCAGCCCAGATGTGGCCGTCGCTCGCCCCTTCGGTCAGTTCGGCATTGATCCTGACGCGGTTCCCGGCTTTGCGGACGCTTCCCTCGACCACATAGGCGACACCGAGTTCACTGGCGATGTGTTCCAGGTTCAGGGCGCGGCGCTTGCAGGCAAAGACGGTGTTGCGGCTGAGCACGAAGAGGCCAGAAACGTTGGACAGGTCCGTGATGATGTCCTCGGTGATGCCGTCGCTGAAGAACTCCTGGTCGGGATCGTTGCTCATATTGGCGAAGGGCAGGACGGCCACCGAAGGCTTGTCGGGGCGCGTCCCAATCTCGCCGGTCCGCATTTCGCTGCGCGAGGCGACATTCCCCCAATTGGCGAAATAGAAATGCACCGGATGGGACATGTTCTTCACCGTCCTGGCACCCTGATCGGCGAAGTCCAGGTCGAGTTTGTTGCCGACCTCGTGGCGCACCGCCTCCGAACAGGCAATGCCGCCGGGTACGGCGAGACCTTGCAACCGGACTGCCATGTTCACGCCGTCGCCGTAAAAATCGTCGCCGTCGACGATAAGATCGCCGAGATTGATCCCCATCCGAAACTTGAAATGGCGGCCTTCCGGGATCCCGGCGTTGCGCTCTACCATCCCGCGCTGGATTTCTACGGCACAACGGGCTGCATTGAGAACGCTGCCGAACTCGACAAGTAAGCCGTCGCCCATCACCTTGAAGATGCGCCCGCCATGCTTGGCTACAGTGGGATCGAAGAACTCGCGGCGATGCTGGCGAAGCGCGCCGAGCGTTCGCTCTTCATTTGCTTCCATCAGGCGACTGTAGCCTACCACGTCGGCAGCCAGGATCGCCGCCAGACGGCGCTCAACCCGCTCCTCGGACATGCCGTCTCCGGAAAACGTACATACTACACGATTTAACGGCATACCGGTGAAGGTTTTTCGGTGTTCGTCGCTTTGCTATCTGTTCAGGTCGCTTCGAGAACCATGTTGAGCGGAGTCTGCGCGGCCCTGCGAACCTTGGTGAAGCCGCCGGAGCGGATGACTTCGGTCAATCGTTTCTCGCCCGCCTGGGCGCCGAGTGCGAGCCCAGCCTCCTGCGCCAGCGAGGTTGGCACACAGATCATCGTGGAGGCGGAATAGTACATCCTGCCGATCGGATTGATATTGTCCTCCAGCGTATCCCCGGCCATCGGTTCGACCACCATCCACGTGCCTCCCTT
Source organism: Mesorhizobium sp. WSM4837 (assembly GCF_055811435.1). Lineage (NCBI taxonomy): Bacteria > Pseudomonadati > Pseudomonadota > Alphaproteobacteria > Hyphomicrobiales > Phyllobacteriaceae > Mesorhizobium > Mesorhizobium sp. WSM4837. Next base: position 63,672 of record NZ_JBVVQE010000030.1, on the reverse strand, counting down.
GTTAAGCGCTTTGCGGATGTGCACAGCGGCGGTCTTCGGATCGCCCATGTCGTGCAGGCAGTCGAAGCAGGTGATCAGGTCGAAGTCGCGGCCGGCAAAGTCCTGCGCCCGGCCGACCTCAAAGCTCACATTCGCTACCGCATGTGCCATTGCGTGCGCGGTCGCGGTGGCAATCGAGGCGGAGTGGAAGTCGTATCCGGTGAAACGAGACCTGGGAAACGCCTGCGCCATCAGGATGGTCGACAGACCGTGCCCGCATCCCACATCGGCTACATCAGCTCCGACCTTCAGCTTGTCGGCAACGCCATCGAGGGCCGGGAGCCACTCCTGCACCAGCGCATTCACATAGCCCGGTCGGAATAGCCGCGCCACGGCACAGAACATGCAGCCGGCGTGGTCGCCCCAGGCGATACCCCTGCCAGTCTTGAATGCCGCCTGCACCTTCGGCTGGTTCTCGACCATCGCGGCGGCGGTGTCGAAAGCGCCGATCATGTTGACAGGACTATTCGGTTCCGCGAACACGAACGCCTGCTCAGCTGTCAGCCAGAAACTTCCGCCCTCGTGCTGGACGTAGCCGGAGGCCGCCTGCGCAGCGAGCCATTCGCTGACATAGCGGGGGAAGCAATCTGCCGCTGATGCGAGTTCTTCGGCCGTAGCGGTCCGATCCGCTTCAAGGTTTCGTATAACCCAAGGGAATCGCCGATCCGCACCAACGGCACGCTCACAGCGCCGCCAAGGTCTCCAAGCACTCGCCCGACCAGCTCATTCAGCTTCGTTTCGTCAACCTGTGTCATGTCGATTTCTCCTCGCCGCCAGCAGCATCCCGCGCCAGCCAGTTCGAGGATGAAGCCAAGTTTGCCTGCTGGCATGAGGCAACTGTCCCTCACGGCAGCCGAAATCCGGCATTCGTCGCGGGACATCTGTCCCGCACCGGCCCATGTGAGGCGATCTAGCGGGACAGCGACTTGACGATCGCCTGTGAGCGGCTGCGCACGCCCAGCTTGTTGAAGATCACCGACAACTGGTTGCGGATCGTCTTCGTGCTCTTGCCGAGCCGCTCAGCTATCGAACGGTTGTCCAGCCCCTCCGCGACGAGGTTCAGAATCGTAGTTTCGGCGGGCGTCAGGCCGGCATCGCGGACAGCGCCGCTGGGTTGCGCGGTCCGATCCTGCCCGAGGAACCTGCCGAGTTCAGAGTAGAAGACGGGCCAGGCAGGTTCGTCCGGCAACAGCACGTGGTTCTTGCTTTCCAGCGGAACGAAGCGGGCGCCAGGAATCGTGGCAGCAAGCCTGCAGCCTTCGTCAAATGGAACACGCATATCGCCACGGCTGTGTGCTATCAAGGTTGGGACACGCAGGGCGGCGGCAAGGTCCATCACGTCGATCCCCTGCATCTGCCATAGCAGCTGCGCGGCGACCTCGGCTGTCGCCGTCTCCCGCTCCAGATCACCCCACCAGCGGTGCTGCTCCGGCTTCCCGTCCGGAATGAAGAGGTTCGTGAAGAACTAGCAGAACGCAGGATTGTCACGCCCCCAGCCGATGCGGATGAAATTGACCAGTGTCTCGGCCTCCAGACGATCGGTGTCGGTTTGGGCGCGAGCCCGCGCGCCCAGACCGTATGCGTTCATGAGCACCAGATGCGATACGCGCTCGGGATGCTTCAGGGCGTAGGCAATGGCCAACGCACCGCCTTGCGACAGGCCGAGCAGGACAAAGCGCGGCTCCTTGATTGATGCGGCCACGGCCTCCAGGTCCGCGTGCCACGCGTCGACGGACAGGTCTGCGACGTGCCGCTCCGACAGCCCACAACCGCGCGGATCGTAGCGCATGAAACAATTGCGCGCTGACAGTTCGCTGAGCCACGGCCGCCACACTGGACTTTCAAGATCATAGTCGACATGGCTTAGCCAATGCGCTGTCCGCAAGATAACCGGCCCCTCGCCGCATGACGCCGTGGCGATGCGTGTGCCGTCTGCAGAGGTACAGAACCGTATGCTTTGACTAAGCTTCACGGCGCCATGATAGCGCGACGCAAGGTCACGCGACAGGCCGGAGTCTGGTGGCGTCGATTGACTGCGCACCGGCCAATCGTGGAACGCGTCCGCTTTGCGCCGCATGGCAGTCATTTCTGTCGTCCAGCCCATTCGCCAAAAGCGGACGTGGCTACTGCAGCGGCGCAGGCAGCCCTTGCGCCAGGTGGACCGCCCACCGTAGCACCTTGCTGGTACTGTCGCGCTGGGAGTCTTCGCAAGACACTCCGATGCAGAATGGTTTGCGCTTGCAGCGCCGCTCGTACGCTTCCACTTGATGGCCGCAAGATTGCGACGGTCCGGCTTAAGCCGTTTAGGGTCAGCTGTAGCGCGCAGCCGGTGCTCGGCAGGCCGAGCCGGCCTATGCGGTGCCCAGATCACTCCGGCGTGGCCGCGAACGGCAAGATATTCTGATTGAGGCGGAACAGGTTGGAGGGATCGAGCCGAGTTTTCAAGTGTCTGAGCCGATCATACTTGATGGCTCCATAGGCACCCGAAGCAATGGCAGTATCGGATTGCTCGTTGACATAGTTGGCGGCTATGGACCGATCGGCCACGCGCCCTGCTGCGAACCTGCCCCATTCGATGCAACGCTCGTCGTCTGCCGGATCGTCCCATACGGGCTCCGCAATCCAGTAATAGCCGGCCTGCCTTCCGGAATAGGCGGTGTCTTCGTCCCGCACGTCGGCAACAGCGCCTCCAAGCTGCGTTATGTAGAACTCGCAATCCTTGGTTGGTGCCGAGGCAATCTGCTGCAGCATAGCATCCACTACGTCACCGGTGATATCCGACCAGAAACCACCTTTCGCGTAATACCGGCGTGACCAGGCGAAATGAGCGTCGTTGCGACTTTGCAGGTGAAGAAACGGCATGGCGCCCATCTCTCCTTCACCGACACCTGCAAGGTCGCCGAAGGGCGAGAGCATCTGATCCGCCCGCCTGCTGTCGCCCACCCACACCGCAGTCACGCTCAAGCCTCCTCGCGCGAGAGTAAAAGCGACGGAGAATTCTCGCGGGCGTTGTCGAGCCAAATCCCCGAGGCCGGTGATTGCGCGTTGTGCGTCGGCCATCGGGTACGTCCAATGGCCGGCAGCCACCGGGCCAAGTTGATGCAGCCGGAACCTGAAGCGGGTTATGACACCGAAATTCCCACCGCCACCGCGAATGCCCCAAAAAAGCTCCGGATCGATTGCTGCATCGATCCAGTTCACGCTGCCGTCGGCCGTCACGATCTCGACCCCGATCAAGCTGTCGATCGTCAGCCCGTAGGCGCGGCTGACGCGGCCCATGCCACCGCCGAGAGTGAGACCGGCAACGCCGGTGTGAGAAACGACGCCCGCCGGAACCACGAACCCGCTTGGAACCGTCGCTGCATCCAGATCGCGAAGAAGCGCGCCGCCGCCGGCTTCCACGGTTCCGGCGGAGATGTCCAGCCCGGCTGAATTGAGCTGCGAGAGATCGAGCAAAAGTCCGCCGTCGCACGTCGAAAGGCCGGGCAGGCTGTGTCCGCCGCCTCGGATCGCCAGGACCGCATTGCAATTGGCCGCTACGTCGATCGCCTTCCGCACGTCATCGACATCCGCCGCACGCAATACCGCGGCCGGCCTGCGATCGGAGACACCGTTCCATACCTGCCGGGCTCGATCATAATCCGCGCTGCCGGGCGTGATCACAGGTCCGCGACACCCGATGGAGGCGAGTTGCTTCAATAGCAAGTCGGACATATGAGCCCCCTCGTCGCAAGCGACCGCCGAACCTATCACCGCGGCGCATCCTACCCGCAATCGTTGCAGTTAGCACCTCAGAAAGGGTTCGAGTCCACCGATCAGCGTTCTCACAAGCCTCCGACACCCTACACCTTGTGTCGGTCGGCCCTGCGCCTCGTTCAGGTCGTTGAGATCAGTTTTGCCCGTTTCCTGAAAGCAGACATAGCCAACGACCACGCTGGAGATCATGGTTGCGCCAGTAACCAACGATCCCGCCATCGCGGACAAGGGCTGATTCAAACCATTGACGTTACTCTGCGCTGAGATTCTGCCTCTGAGCGGCGGCACACTCTTCCAAAAAGCAGGATGTTTCGAAGCACGATCAATCGCTTGAACGATTAGGCCGAAACAGCGGAATCCGCATGCAATAAATTGGCGAGGTTCTCGTCCCGTGTCGTCGATCAATCCCGGCGCGGATCGTAAGGTCTGGCGGCCCGTTGAGCGACGCGCTCGCGGTACCTCGCGTCGGTACCACTTCGGTTTTCCGGCTTGGTAAGCGTTTCGACAGGCTTCCCGAGGACGACCAGCAGCGTGTCCCATTCTTCCTGGCCGAGCGTCTTGTAGCGGTACTCCAGACCCGGCGAAGCCAGGAGTTGCTCGATCTCAAACCGCGCGAAAGAGGCCGCAGGGCCAATGCGGCGAAAGCCGCTTCGCACGGCATCGGTAGCCGCGGTCAGGTCGCTGAAGCCATACTTGCCCGGATCGTAGACGGAGTACTCACGCAGCAGCCGCAACAGGTCGGGCACGGCATCGACGCCGCGCTCGCCCTGGCGCTTGATCAGGCCGGTGGCAAAGCGGCTGACCGCCGGATCGGCGAGAATTGCGCGCTCTTCCGGCAGAGGATCGGCGTATGCACCTACAGGGAGGCCGGCCAGGGCATTGATCCAGTGGCGCGCCTCCTTCTTGTCGGTGGCCGCGAGGTAGCGGCGGGCGGCGAGCCGCCGCAGATCGGCGGAGTCGCCATCGACCTGTTTGATGATCGCCCACAGCCCGTCTGAGGATCGCACCCGCGGGTCCTCCAAGATGCGAACCAGTAGACGCCGGTCGCTCTCGCCGAGCGGCTGGTCGTTCGCGCGGAACGAGTCCATCCACTGATTGGCGAGCGCGAAGGCGGGATTCCTCACCGGCTTACGCGGATCGTCGAGCGCTCTGGCAAGTTCCTCGCGCGTTCTCGTTTTCGCCGCTTCCATATTCACGCCGCGCGAAACGCTGGTGTGATCGAGTAGCAGCCGGTTGGCCGGAACCTCGGCGTACATCCTTCCGTCACCGAGCCGCCGACGCGCCCAGCCGAACCGGAAGTTCTCGATCCCGCCCGAGGTCCCGATCAGCAACGGCGCCGCCGGGGCAAAGATCGACAGGATCGACTGCCGCAGCAGCACCTGTTCACCGGCGTCGGTGATGGTGAGCGCCTTGCGGTGGGGTGCGGAGGGTTCGAGCGACCAATCCACCCGTCCCGATCGGGGCTTGGCATCGGGCACGGCGGGGCCGTCCTCGATCGCGATAGTGAGGTCGGGTTCGGGGGCGTCGTCGCTTTGCAGCAGCGCCTTGCCCTCTGACATCATCAGGTGCCATTCGGCTTCCAGCGCGCGCTGAGGAGCGAGCGGATCGGAGGCATCGTAGCGCCGCTCTTCCAGCAGGCCATGCCCGATGACGGTGCTTCGTTTGCCGGGCGTCGAGTCCGGCACGATGCGATAGGTATTGGAATGACCGCGAAGGGTCTGGACGCGGACTGAAGTGACGCCCGGGGTCTTGAGCAAGGCCGCGCACAATGCGTCGCAACGGCCCTCGAACGGGCGGGCGAGGAGAATGTCGCCGTTGAGCGCAATCGGTGCGCTCGACTGAATGTCCGGCTCCTTCAGGCTGACCAGCATGTCCCTCGCCCAGGTGAGGCCTGGCTGGGGGATGGTCCAGAACAGTGCCAGCGTCGCGGCGCCCGACATGACGTTCAGAGGAACGCCTGAAAGGAAAAGCCCGAGCAGCAAGCGGAACAACGCGAAGGCGACGCCATACATGAAGGCCGTTGGCATCGACGCGAGGATGAGCCCCGGGATAATCAGGAAACTGCCGATTATGACCAGCCATGGCATTGTCAGCGCCGCGAACGCGCCGATGCCGGTGATGATCAAGTAAGTCTTCAACCACATGCGCGGAACCTTACCGCGCAGGACTCAAAAAAATGATAAAGCCACTGTTCTCGGGTCGGTGCCGTTTTTGGGGATCCGCCCGTTGACGAATCTCGTTACGCTCACCTCAAAAAGCTGTCGATCGTCCGCCTTTGGAGGCTCTGGCGCCTCCATCAGATGACCGACTCGGTGAAGGTTTTTCGATGCGGGCGCGCAACGCAGACATCGGCCCGCGTTGGAAAACCTCCAAGCATCGATCAGGCGATCTGGCCTTCTACCGTGACCTGGCCGGCCTTGCACTAGGCTGACACCTTCGCCGCCTGGCTCACGCCGCTACGCAAATCCGAATGGGTCGGAGATAGTTGCGCTGCGTCTCCCGTGAGAAACGCCACATGTTCATGTCGCCGATCAACCGCTGGCGCAAAGGGCTGATGGGTGTGCATCGAGAGCGGGATGGGTCATGGTCAGGCTCCTTGTTGAAGAAGCCCGTCATGCTCTGCCGCCGCCGAATGACGCTCAATGCGGGCGCGACGACCGGTCCCTGATCTCTACCTCAACCGCAGGCGCCCTCCCGCCTAGCGGGTTCGTTCTCCGACCCGAAGCAGAGTCTCACACGCGACGGCGGCATGGCTGCTTTGCGCCGCATGTCCGCCCTTGAGGCGATCTTTGCGATTGCCGGATAGCAGACGCTGCCGGCGACCACCTTGGACATCTTATTGCGCCAGGGCAGACATTTCCGATCGCGGGGCAGGCGGCCCCGGATGGGTCGCTACTTCGGCATTGGGAGGAGACTTCTGAAGTCCGACCCCTCTCCGCCCCAGATCGGTATTGATGTACCGACACCGGGCAGTCATACTTACGGGGCAAGTGACGAGAAACGAGCCACAATGCGTCTGCTGCCAAATCTGCTCTCCCGTTTTGTAAAAAACGGGCGCCTGACTGTCATATTCGAGGACGGTTTCAGGCAAGCCTTCGGCAGTGGACAGGATGGGCCCGACGTGACGATCCGCCTAACCGACAAAGCGGTCGAACGCGAGATCTTCTTCAATCCGGAACTGAAGGCGGCCGAAGCCTACATGGATGGCCGCTTGGTGATCGAGAACGGTGGCAACGCATTTGACCTCTTGTCACTTTTTTCCGTCAACCGCACTGGGTTGGCAGCCCACCCTGTTCAGAAGGCGTTGCGGAAAGTCTGGCGTGCGTTGCGCCGGCGCCAGCAGAACAACAAGCTCGGTCTCGCCGCCAAAAACGTTCAGCATCACTACGACATCCCGACAAAATTTTATGAGCTATGGCTCGACGAGACAATGACCTATTCGTGCGCCTATTACACGGCACCGGACAACAGTCTGCAGCAAGCGCAGATCGACAAGCATCGCCACATTGCCGCGAAGCTCAAGCTAGAGCCGGGCATGCATGTGATGGAAATCGGCTCAGGCTGGGGCGCTCTCGCCATCTATCTGGCCAAGTATTGCGACGTGAAGGTCACGGCGATCAACGTTTCGACGGAGCAATTGGCGGCGTCTCGGCTTCGAGCGATCGAGGCCGGGGTCGCTCATCAGATCGATTTTCGCGAGGTCGACTATCGCGAGGTCAGCGGACAGTTCGACCGTGTTGTCTCGATCGGAATGATGGAGCACGTAGGCGTCGTTCATTTCGACAGCTATTTCACAACCATTAGTAGATTGTTGAAGGATGGCGGCTTCGCATTAGTTCATGCGATCGGACGCATGTCACCGCCTGGTACGACGGCGCCGTTCATCCGCAAGTATATCTTTCCAGGTGGGTATGTGCCGGCTTTGTCAGAGGTGTTTGCCTCGTTGGAGCGCACGGGGATCTGGTGCGCCGACTGCGAAAATTTGCGGCTGCACTATTACTGGACGATCCACGATTGGCGTCTCGGTTATGAGGCCAGGCGCGAGGAGGCAGTCGCCATGATGGGCGAACGCTTCTGCCGTATGTGGGATTTCTATCTGGCGTCGGCCGAACTCGGCTTCCTAAACGGTTCAAATTTTGTCTACCAGATACTGATCTCGGCTCGCCGTGACGATGTTCCGATCATCCGCGATTATATTGTCGAAGAAGAGCGACGCCTGCTGAGCTCGATGCAGACGCGTGCGTAGTTTCGTTATCTACACCAGCGGGCCGGTCCGCTGGTGAGCTCGCCCTGCAGGACTCGGATGACATCATCCCGCCGTCAATCTTCGTCCGACGGAAGTGCCAGTGCAACCAATCGACAAGTCCGAAGATCAAAGCGGTCGGCCACGAATGACAGCTTTGCGCCTAATATCGGCCGTTGAGCAATCTCTCGCCAGTGCACAAAAGCTGCCGGTCCGCTCAGATCGCCGCTCCTCCGTGATTGGGAGTTGTCCGCCCACTCGTTCGCCCCGAAAGGGGCGCTGCGTTCCCGTGAACGCTCCACATCCGCTTTCTCAGTCCCTTTTTCTTATGACTTCGATAAGACTGGCGAGGTTGTCGGCTCCGTGACCTTCTCTTATGGCGTCTTCTGTCAGGCGCGGCCTGGCGCTAGGAGTTACGGGTACGCGTTCGTCCCGACATGAATTCGGGCTAGGCGTTCTTGCCAAAAGACGTGATGTGGAGCCGGCGACTATCCGTCGGCTCTACCAACCACATCGCTTCGCCAATAGATGGGCCCGGCTTTCAAAGCGGTCATTGTGTTGCCGGCCAGTTGAAGTGGCCTGCGATAGGCGACAAAGCCCGGATGCGCTGTATCACCCCGACTGCATGACCTCCCGCTCAAAGAACGCTCTTTTCAGGGCCATAAGCTTTGGCGAGACGGACCATGCCTTTCGTACGAAGGCGTTGGTACCAATAGAATAGTATCATCAAGCCGGTTGTTGTGCCGGCACCAAGGCACAGTGCAGGCGCCAACGCTGATCCGACATATAGTGCTAGAAGGGTCACGCCCGCCGCCGCGATAATGGCATTTACGAAAGCGATCATCGTCGCGGCTGTGGTCAGATGCGCCAGGAGCGGCCCGGCACGCAGCGACGGTTCGGCGTCGTTTTCTGGCCAACGGCCGAACTCTTTGGAAAACTGAAAAGCGGCATCCTCCCCCAGCGTTCGGTAGTAGGCCCTGATCCGGGCGATGCCGATATGGGCCTGCATGTTCTCGGCGGCTATATCGATCAACCTTAAGACGGTGAAGCTACCCAGCAAAAAGAGCGATGGCAGCACGGCTAGGAGAAACGGCTGAAGGAATTCAGGCGACTGCGCGACAAAGCCCGTCGCCACTAGAGCGCTCGATAGAGACATGATGTAGATGGTCGTTCGCGACGCCATTTCGCTGATAGTTGCGCTGATCGCCGATTGCTGCACGAAATGCTCTGTCGTGAGGGCCGCGAGAAGCGCGGTGTGGGGGGTTGTCGTGTCGGCCATTTTATATCTCCTGTGGTGAGCATGCCGCCGCTGGCGCATCCTGAGCGACAGAGCCGTCGACACAGGCTGCATGCGCCTACGCGATTGTGCAGATGTTCAAAGAGTGTTCATCAACTTGGCAATTCCGTTTAAATGGCGCCGGAATTCGGCTTGCCCGATGCCTGTATAACGCCGGAAATCGCGGCTCGCATGGGCTTGATCGAAATAGCCTTGCATGGCGGCCAATTGCGCCAGTCCGCCGGCGGGCGCGTCGGCCAGCAGAGCCCCAACTAGTCGATAATAGCGCATGACGCCCGCGTATCGTTTTGGTGAAAGGCCCACGAGGTTCCGGAACAGTCGATAGAGCGAAGAATAGGACAGCCCCAGCGCGGCCGCGGCAGTAGCAACGCCCTGGTTTGGATCGGCATCTATGAGGCGCACGGCTTCCGCAAGATTTTGAATCTGCTGGTGGGCATTGCTCACACGTCCGGATAGGGCAATGTCGCAACTACGCTCGGTCCCAACAGTCGCGCCAATTTGGTTAAGATCCTGGATGGGGTTTAGGTTAGACGTTCGTCCTCGGCAAGATTGTCACAATTCGGTCACTCGCCGCCAAATTGCCGAATGTCCGGACACGGCGGACTGAAGCAACGCAGCATTTTCCACTTTGAGGCGAAGTAATTCTCAACTATGGTCCGCCAAGTTTTTGGCATGGGGGGATATTGCCGATGGTTTTATCACGCAGGGGTGTCGTGCTCGGCGGCCTGGCGCTGGTCGCGGTGGGTGCAACCAGCAATATTGCTCAAGCCGCGGCGGCAAAATCCTTTTTCGCCGGTACCGCCAGCGACAACAATTTTGTCTATCGCAAGACCAACTTCGCCAAGATCGACAAGAGATGGCATCGCCAGATCGTCAAGTATTTCAGCAGCGAGCCGGTCGGCACCGTCGTGGTCGATACCCGCCACCACTTCCTCTACGTCATCATGGAAAACAAGACCGCCATCCGCTACGGCGTCGGCGTCGGCAAGGACGGCTTCAAATGGTACGGCCGCGCGACGATCGACCGCCGCGCGCTGTGGCCGCAATGGGTCCCGCCCCCCGAAATGCGTAAGCGCAAGCCGGACCTACCGCACATGGTCGCAGGCGGCGCGTCCAACAATCCGCTCGGGCCGCGCGCGCTCTATCTGCACCGCAACGGCGCCGACACCGGCTACCGCCTGCATGGCACGCTGGAGCCATGGAGCATCGGCACCGACGCTTCCAGCGGCTGCATCCGCATGTTCCCGGAAGACATCATCGACCTCTACCAGCGCTGCCCGATCGGCACCGCGGTGCAGGTCCTGCCGCACATCGCCGACCAGGCGCCCGCTTCCACCACTGTCGAATGATTGGCGCCTCATGAACCGCATGATTGAGAACACGCGCCGGCTGCTCGCCGCCGGCCTGCTGGTGCTGGCCGCATCCTGCTCGACCAGCAACACGCTGGCCCCTTCCACGCCCGACATCACCAACACCGAGGTTGCCGGCTTCCAGAACGTGCAGCCGGGCAGCGAGGAGGATTTTATCCTCAATGTCGGCCGCCGCACCTATTTCACGCAAGGTTCGGCCGCGCTCGATTCTGTCGCCAAGGCCACCCTCGACACCCAGATCGCCTGGTTAGCAAAGCATCCGCGCTGGCTGCTCAAGCTGCAGGGTTTCGCCGACGATCCCGGCGCAAGTGAAACGGCGCTGTCGCAGCAGCGCGCCGATGCGGTGATGGACTACCTCGCCGCCGGCGGCATAGACCGCAACCGCATGTGGGCCAAGGGCTACGGCAAGGACAGGCTCGTCCGCGACTGCCCCGACACCGCCTGCAGGTCGCAGAACCGCCGCGTTGTGTCTAATTTGCGCGATGAGAGGGACGAGCCGTAGGGGGCTGCTGTTCTGCTTGTGACCCGAAGCAGAGTCTCACACGCGACGGCGGCATGGTTGCTTTTGCCTCATGTCGGCCGTAAAGATCAGCTTTGCGGCTTTCTGAAAGTAGACAGCGCTGGAGGTCGCGGTTGCGCCATTGCCAAGCACCGAGCGAGCTAATGAGACGCCGGGCCGTCCTCGAACGGACGCTCACTCTTTCAGCCGTGTATAGAGGCCGCGTGTGGCCAACGTCTCTTGCTGTCCGGGACGCGTGAAATAGAGCTCAAAGACATGGCGATCGTTGTTCTCGATTTTGATTACTGTGCGCATGCCGATCGACTTGCCGACCGCGTCTTCGCCAGCCACACCCTGGTCGGTGAAGGCCCCGGACATGCTGATGGGCCTTTGATTTCCGGATCCAGGGGTGCCTTCGTAGTACATCATGGTTGTGTTGACAGGATCGATCGTAATCCACTCGTATCGGTCGTCCATGATACTGTAGCCGAGCCAGCCTTTGCGCCAGATTGGCGCTCCATCCAGCGTCCCCTCCATCGTGTCTTCGATGTAACGGCCGCCTGCCAACCACTGCCGACGGCTAATGAGGTAGTCCGTCACGAGCGGCGGCTGATCGGGGCTGCGGCCGAGCGTGCCGTAGAAGCTCAACTGGACCCGCCAGGTGCCAACTAATGGCGCCAGAACCTCATGCGCCTGACCCGGCAATCCGCGACTAAGCCATTTGGGTAACTCGGACTGCGTCGGGGGCGCGGCCGCGGCCGAGCCATCTTGAGCCAATGCGCCGGAAGGAACGGGGAGGGCGAACGCAACGACAATTAGGGCAACGTGTAGTGTCTCAATGGTTCTTTTCATCTGCGGTCCATTGTTTATTGGAAATTGCTGTAACGCGTTTGGTTGAGGCTCACCGTTGTGAACTTTCCGCGTGAACCGGATGGATACTGATCTCTTAACCCTTGAGGCTCTATCTGTTAGATCATTCGATGCTGACCAGCGTTTCACCTCCTGAAACTTCTAGAATAGCGCCGGTCACGAAATCATTAGTCATCAGGAAAAGTGCGGCCTTGCCGATATCGTCGACTTTTCCAACGCGACCTGCTGGGAAGCTCTCGCGCACCAGCGCGAAAAACGCCTCCCGCTTGGTTTGCGGCATGCCGGCCCACATTTCGCTGTCTATGACGCCTGGACGGATTGTGTTGACGCGGATCGGACCGAGTTCGAGCGCAAGGGCTCGTGTCAGCGCCTCCAGACCAGCGAACGCGACCATCATCATCGAAGCGCCCATGCGAGGCTTGGTCACCAAGCCACCAGTAGTGAATGTGATCGAACCGCCTTTCCGCATCTTGGGCGCCGCGTGCCGCGCGCAAGACCAACTGCCCAGGAGCTTGCCATACAGAACGGTCTGCGCGTCGGCCAGCGTTTGGGAGAGGAAGGTTCCTCCAGGACTTGGTGGAGTTGCGGTGATGACAAGATGGTCGAGCGCCCCCAGCGTTTCGAATACTTGCTCGACCGCCGCATCGTCGGTCATATCCAGCGACTGGAAGGTGATTGAACCGTGGGCGCTTTGTTCTGCAGCCAATTTCGCCGGTGGCCGCCGCCCGAGCGCGATGACCTCGGCGCCTGCGCGCGAGGCCGCAAGAGCCGCCCCCACGCCCATGCCGCTTGTCCCGCCAACGATCACGACTCGCTGATTCAGAAGAGACTGCTCGTCACCAGTCATCGCGGATCTCTGCCGCTGGCATATGGGCTCAGCATCTCAAGCCACTGCGTCTCCATGTCGCCCGGTTCGAGCTCACCACCATCTACGACGAACCTCTGGACATAGGCTTCGCTGAAGTGGCTCTTGACTGCATCGACACTGCGCCAGACTTCGTAGATGACGATGAGATCGGGGTCGGATCGATCACGATGGATGTGGAATTGTAGACAGCCCGTTTCTGATCTCGTCGCTTCGAGATCCTCAAGCATCCGGGTAACGAGCGCTTCGCCTCGACCAGGAGCGGCGCGATGCTTGGCGATCATGCAATAGGGCGTGTGTTCGCCAGTGGCTGGTGGGGGAAGATCAGGCAACACCAACGCCATATGAGTCTCCTTCTGGTAGCAGCCTAGGAGGTATTCTGCATTCACACGTCATGCGTTCATGGCGCATGCGAAATCCCGGCTATTGCTCCTTCGATAATCCGCCGCGATGCAGTAGCTGCTTTGGCTCGCGAATCGGTCGAAGTGGTTACGGCATTTGAGAATTTGCAGATCCTGGCGCGGCGCCGCTATGGCAGAAACGCTTGAATGTCTGACCGTTTGTCGCACTGATTACATTAGCCGTGGATCGCATCAGGCGATATGCAGGACCGATCCCGTCTCTGTTTATGCTCACCCGCGCCCGGAATCTCGGACCGCGCCTGGCGAGACGCCTATGAAGCGTTTGAATGCCCTGCTGAAGGATGCATCGGACTCATATCCCAACTCAGACGCGACCTGTGACAGCGACATATATCCGTTCCGCAACCAGGATTCGGCCAGCCTAAGCCTCCATTGCAGGAGATAGCGGGCGGGAGATACCGACAACAGACCCTTGAATCGCTGCGAAAACCTCATCGCGACAGCCCAGACAATGCCGCCAGGCGATCGACTGGCCAGTCTTCGCCGGGGGAGCGATGGATTCTTGCAAGCGCAGACCCGATTTGCGGATCCCGCACGGCCGCCAGCCAACCAGTCAGATTGTCGGAACACGTCTCGACCCAGGATCTGATTACTTGCGTCATGACAATATCAGCAAGGCGCGCCATTACCGTTGCCGATCCGATTCTTTGCCCATCAGCCTCCCGCGCCATCATAGAAAGGAGGTTTGGCAGGACAGTATCGCTGTGCTCTGCATAGCGGATATGCATCACCGGAGGCAGCAGTTCCAGGAGCGGATTTGCCGTCGGCCCCTCAAAGCCGATCGTACAGCATGCGATCAGCGATCGCGGACCGCCGCCGCCAGACTTCAATTCGTAGGTTCCATTCCCGATCAACGCCGGTTTGATATCGTCCAGTGGCAAGGCTCTCCCTTTGGGCCGGTCGGACATGGTGTGCTCTGTTCCGTGGGGAAGAAGAAGCACATCGCCACATTCCAGCAGCAGCGGTGGCAAGCTCTTGGCTTGTATCCAGCACTGACCCTCGAGCATCGCATGAAATCGTACGCCCTCCCTAAACGGCACGGCGATGCCCCAGGGCGCCGTTAATTCGCTGCGGCCATATCTCGCATGGGCAAGGCGCAGGTCGCGCAGCACCTCGCTCAACAAATCATTCTCGGCCGGCTGGTAGCCCATCGTTGCACGTCCAAGACCGGGCCGATTCATGGATCTAAGCGGATCGTCCATAATGCATTCCTTTGCCTCGAACCTTTGCATACTCTTTATCCATCCCGTTATCTCTTGGTGGGCAGAATATGCTACGGATCGATCCTCTAGGTGCTAAATCTAATAGGTCTGCATGATGGCGGCTGCGCGACTACCGAATTTTCTCGGCTCGCGCGTTCCCATACCGAGGCGAAGGCGCAATGTCGGTGTTTGGCAGACTACGTCGTGTGGCTGATCTGCTCGACGATAGAGTTCCAATCAAGTCCGGCTCTTTCGTGCGATATGGGAAGTCCGCAACGGAACATCAGCGCAGGTTGTCGCGAATGTCGGCTATCTGATAGCAAAAGATGGGGGATTCCTGCGCCGAGCTGTATGTCTGCTCACCTACATATCAAACTACAAGCTGCCGGTCCGCCCTCGGCCCCACTTGCGTCATCGCCTGCTTCAGCCCGACCGATCGAACTGGTCATCGGCCCAATGCAGGATTCGTCCGCACTGAGGCAGAACACTGGTGCGTTGGGGCAATAGGATCGAACTGAGCACTCCGAATCCTCCGGCCCAACGACCGGTCATGGCGCGGCTGCTCGTCGCTAAGGTTCTTTGTTCCGCAGGTCTTTGACGACATCGAGAAAGGCCCGCAGTGCGGGCGGTACGGCTCGATGTCCGGGGTAGTAAACCGCAACTTCTTCCGCAGCGGGCATCCACGCGGTCAGGACCTTGCGCAGCCGGCCGTCGGACAAGGCCGCTTCGGCGGCCCAATCGGCCACGTAGGCGACTCCCAGATCCTCAATTGCGGCTTCGACCATCAGTTCTTCGTCGTCGAGGACGACGGGGCCGTTTGCCTCGATCACGAGTTCCTGGCCGGCGCGTTCGAACTCCCATCGGTAAAGCTTGCCGCTGGGCATGCGGTGGCCGATGCAATGGTGGCGTTGCAATTCCTCGGGGGTTCCCGGGTCGCCGAAGCGATCGAGGTAGGCGGGCGACGCGACACAGATGAACCTCAACCGGCGTGCAAGCGGCACGGCGATCATGTCCTTGGGGACCGATCCGAGGAGGCGCACGCCGGCGTCGAAGCCGCTGGACACGATGTCGATCAGCCGCCCCTCGACGACGATGTCCACGATCACGTCCGGATGGCGCTCCGCCATCCGCGGAAGAACCCCGCGAACGAGAAGCCCGGCCACCAGTCGCGGTGCGTTGATGCGGACGGTGCCCGCGACATTGCCCCTGAACCCGGCGACGCTGTCGAGCGCCTCGTCCAGCGACGCGAGCGCCGGCTGAAGGCGATCGAGCAACTGGAAACCGGCTTCCGTCGGCGAGACGCTGCGTGTGGTGCGGTTGAGAAGGCGCACGCCCATGCGCTCCTCGAGCGCGCGCATGGTGTGGCTCAATGTGGAAGGTGCCGTGCCGATCTCGTCCGCTGCGCGGCGGAAGCTGCGGTGCGTGGCAACGGCCAAGAAGGCGGTGAGATCGTTGAGGGACGGGCGGGGCATTGATGGTAATTTTGCATCACCTCATGCCGATTTCAACGGCTTATGCGCGTAATGCGATTGCCCTATCTCCTGCCTGTATCAACTCGGCGCCTCCGGCGCGCTGCCGTTTTCAAGACAGAAAGGAACACGAAATGCCTGCACGTGACGCCATCTATCCGGCCAAACGCCACGCGTTATACGATATTCATCGATATTCCGCGGCCATTCGCTCCGGCGATCTTCTCTTCGTCTCGGGGCAGGTCGGCAGCCGTGAGGACGGTTCGCCCGAGCCCGCATTTGAGGATCAGGTTCGGCGGGCATTTGCCAATCTGCGCGCGGTCCTGGCGGCCGCCGGGTGCAGCTTCGACGACGTTGTGGACGTCACCACCTTCCACACCAACCCGGACCAACAGATCGAAACGGTGCTGGCCGTCCGGGCGGAGGAGATCGGCGGACCTCCCTATCCGAACTGGACGGCAGTGGGCGTCAATTGGCTTGCCGGCTTCGATTTCGAGATCAAGGTCATCGCCCGCATCCCTTCGACGACCAGCGGCCAGCCGGCGGACAAGCGTTGATCGTTTGCCCTCACATCGTCCTGACGCAGGATGGGTCAGCAACTCCCATGATCCGGCCGTGACGCGTTCTTTCAGCCCTTTTCGTAGCACGTGACTGCCTTTCCCTTCTGGTATTGCATTATGATCGTAATATGTTATTATGATCATAATTCAACCGGCGAGAGAAGTCTGGCCCTGACGATTTGGAGCACGAAATGAATGCGAATTCCGAAAAAACCGCTGTTGTGACCGGAGCCTCCTCGGGCATCGGCCACGCCAGCGCCGAGGCGCTTGCGCGGGCAGGATTCACCGTCTTCGGGACAAGTCGCCGCCCTGTCGGCAACGGCCCGGAGGGAGTGACCATGCTGGTTTGCGACGTGACCGATGACGCTTCTGTCGGCGCCCTCGTTTCGACCGTGCTGGCGCAGACCGGGCGGATCGACCTCCTGGTCAACAATGCCGGCGTCGGTCTGCTTGGCGGTGCCGAGGAATCCTCGGTCGCACAGGTGCAGGCCCTGTTCGACGTCAATCTGTTCGGCGTCATCCGCATGATCAATGCGGTGTTGCCGTCAATGCGGCAGCGCGGCGCAGGGCACATCATCAATATCGGCTCGATTCTGGGATTGGTGCCGGCGCCATACTCAGCCCATTACTCTGCGGTCAAGCACGCGCTTGAGGGCTATTCGGAATCGCTCGATCACGAGGTTCGTGCTTTTGGTATTCGCGTCTCGGTCATCGAGCCGGCATTCGTGCGTACCGTCTTCGACCAGAACGGGATCGAGCCGGATTCGGTGTTGCAGGAATATGATCGGGCGCGCGCCGGGCTCAAGGCGCTGCTGGGCGATGTGATGCCCAAGGCCGATCCGCCGGAAGTGGTGGCGGCTGTCGTGGTCAAGGCGGCGACCGATGCCCGCCCGCGGCGTCGCTATACCGCCGGCAAGGCAGCGCGCCAGGTCAGCATTCTGCGCCGCTTTGCCCCCGCAGAGATGTTCGACAAGAGCTTGCGCAAACAGTTCCGCCTGCCGGTCTGAACCCGGTTAGCAGTGCTCCACCGCCAACGGCTCCGCATCGAAGCGAACGGCGCCTGTGTTCAGCAAGAACAGTCGAGCGCGTTGTCTCGCAAGCTGGCAGATTGCTCTCACCACAGGAGAGCAAGATGACGATGCGGCAAGATCCCTACCACACGCGTATGAAACGGGTGTTGAGGCCCTTCGGGATTTTCCCCTCTACTGTCAGCGGGAGTTTTGTTCCGATGGTTGCCGAGCACGAAGCCATCACCGACATCTTCCTGCCATTGGTGTGATTGCTGACCTTCCAACGGCGGTCATCTCCGCTACAGTCGAACGTGGGTCAAATCACCACTGGAGACAGCTAAATTCCGCGCCGAGCTGATGTCTGCCTGGTCCGCACCGCGACCTCCAGAACAGTTCGCCAACAAACACGAGCTGTTGCACAGTGCAGCGGCATTGTCAGGTTTTTAACCAAGAAGCCATGTAGCGCCTGGCACTACGCGTATGGATTGGGGTGGTCATCACCGCGATCGCGTCAGTAAGGAGATAAAATGGAAAAGGTGCTCGGCATCGGTGGCTTCTTCTTCCGAGCGAAGGAGCCCGATGCGCTCGCTCGATGGTATGCCGGCCATCTCGGCGTTGCGCTGCCGCCAGAAAGCTATGATGACCGCTCGTGGGAGCAGCAGCAGGGCGCCACCGTCTTTGCTCCCTTTGCCGCGACTAGTGATTACTTCGGTCGGGTCGATCAGCAGTGGATGATCAATTTCCGGGTGCGCGACCTCCAGGCCATGGTCGCACAGCTCACGGCAGCCGGAATTGCGGTCGAGGTCGACACCGAACATTACCCTAATGGCTGGTTCGCCCGGCTTGCCGATCCGGAGGGCAACCCGATCCAGCTCTGGCAGGCGGAGGGGGCCGACCGTGATTGAAGGCGCAGGCGGAAACGCAAGCGCCGAACCTGGGCTTCGGTTGAGACCGTTCTAGAGCATCTTTCCTGAACGCGGGTCGGCTCGAGGCGTTGTGCTCCAGGGAGCCGCTTTGCGGCCTCAGTTTCCAACGTCGATCGCCGATGACATATCCGCCGCCGCCGTGACAATGGCACGTCTCAACCATATGTGCCTGGGCGCGTCCTGCTGGCGCGCGTGCCAGACGAGGCTCATCGTGAAGCTGCCAAGATCGAGGGGCGGCGGCAACGACACGAAGCGCTTCATGTTGGCGGCCGCTCGCGCCAGGCTCGAAGGCAGGGTCATGATCAGGTCGGAGCGAGCGGCGATCTCGACCGCCGCGAAGAAGTTCGGCACGCGCAGCTTCACCCGCCGCGTTCGCCCGATGCGGGCAAGCACCTCGTCGACAGGCGCAGGCCCGACGCCGGTGACGCTCACCACGATATGCTCAAGCGCCAGGAAACGTTCGAGCGTCAGCTTTCGGGCGAGCGCCGGGTGCTCCGCCCGCATCAGCGTCACGAGCTTCTCGTCATAGAGACCGCGCCGGCGGATGCCGGCCGGGGCTTCGTCGACCAGCGCCACCATCGCATCGGCGATACCCTGCTCCAGCGCTTCGACCGCGTCCGTGCCCGGCGCGACGATATCGAGATCAAGGGACGGCGCCTCGCGTCCAAGGCGGGCGAGCAGGTGCGGCGCCAGCACGGCGGCCTGGAGATCGGGCATCAGCAGCCGGATCCGGCCGGTGGCGGTGGCGGGATCGAACGCGTTGGCCTCGACCATCTCTCGCACACCCGCCAAGATGCCGCGCAGCACCGGGCGCACTTCTTCCGCACGGGCGCTAAGGACGTAGCCGCCCGGTCCATCGACCAGCAGCGCATCCGAAAACAGCGCGCGCAATCGGCCGAGCGCTCGGCTCGCGGCGGGCTGGCTCATGCCGAGCCGGCTTGCGGCACGGGTGACGTTCTTCTCGTCCAGCAGCGCTTCGAGCGCCACCAGCAGGTTCAGATCGATCCGGCGTAAATCCACTTCGTGCATGGCGACTATATACACCATGCATTGGACGCATTGGAAGCCTGCGCCTATCGTTCCCCCGTCAATCGAGATGAGGAGAAGAAGTGATGCATGTCGTGCTTGGAGCAAACGGACGGGCCGGCGGCGAAGTCGCGCGCGCCCTGATCGCAGGCGGCGAAGCCGTGCGCGTCGTCGTGCGTCGCAAGGATCAGGGCGAAAAATGGACAGCCCTCGGTGCGGAGGTAGCCGTCGCAAGCATGGAGGACGTCGGCGCCATGGCCGCTGCCCTGACCGGCGCGCGGGCCGCGTTCCTGCTCAACCCGCCGCCGGTGAGCGGTGATCCCTATCAGCGCACGGAAGAAATCGGCGCCGCGCTTGCCGATGCGGCACGGCGTGCGGGTCTGCCAAAGGCCGTCGTCCTGTCGTCCATCGGCGCGCAGCATGCCTCCGGCACCGGCGTCATCGCCACCCTCAACCGCTTCGAGGCGCTGCTCGACGGCGTGGCGCCGGCCACCGCCTTCCTGCGGTCGGGGTATTTTGTCGAAACCTGGAACGAGGTGGCGCAAGCGGTCCTGTCGCAAAGCATACTGCCGACCTTTATCGAGCCGCCGCAGAAAATCCCGATGGTGAGCACGATCGATGTCGGGCGCGCGGCAGCGACCGTGCTGTGCGAGGAGTGGACCGGAAAGCGGGTCGTGGAGCTGGGCGGACCGGAAGACTGGAGCGCCGGCGACGTGGCATCGGCCTTCGCGGACGTTCTCGGCCGGCCGGTGACGCCTGTGCTTGTTGCGCCGGAGGAGCGTGCCGCGCTGCTTGCCGAGGAAGGCGTGCCGGGCGAGGTGGCAGATGCATTGCTCGGTATGTATGAGGGAATCGCCAACGGCCTGTTCATGCGCCAGGACAGCAGCGAGCACCGGCGCGGCACGACCTTCCTGGCGACGGCGATAGAGCGCGTTGTCGCAACACCAGCCGGCCGCTGATCCTCGGCCGAGTAGTGAATCCGAAACAGGAGCCGCACTACCCCCGCGTCTCGCCGGCCAACGCTGTCGGCGACATGCGGAACTCGCGCCACTGGTTTGGACTTAACTCCATTTCCGGACGGCAAAAAAGGAATCCTGATATGAGACTGCCTGCCCCACGCCAAATGCATCTCTCCGGCGGAACCGAGCTTGCCTACGTCACTGCGGGCGATCCATCCAACCCGGCTTTGCTCCTCCTGCATGGGTTTCCCAGCTCCGCAAATGCATTCCGCGATGTGATTCCCGGATTGGCGGGCGCAGCCTATGTGATCGCGCCCGACCTCCCGGGCCATGGCCAGTCCGATGTCCCGCCGACACCCTCCTACGACGCGATCAGCAAGGCGATTTCCGAATTGCTGACCCACCTCGCGATCGGGCGCCGCTTCATCCACATTCATGACTGGGGCGCCGCCGTGGGTCTGCAGATTGCAATGCAAGCGCCCGAGCTGGTTTCGGGTCTCATCATCCAGAACGCAAACGCGCATCGAACCGGCTTCGGTCCCGTCTGGGACGCCGTGTTGAAATTCTGGTCAGAACCGACAAAAGAGAACGAAGCGGCCGCGACCCCCGACCTGACCTTCGAATTCACGCGCGAGCAATATTTGGGCGGCCTGCCAGAGGATGTCGCCGCCACGATCAGGGGCGACCCTTGGGTCGAGGACTGGAGGGTGATGAATCTTCCCGGCCGCATGCAGACCCACCGCGCGCTTATCGGCGACTACAAAAGCCATGCCGGGCGTTTCGATACGATCGCCGCCTATTTGAAGAGATGGCAACCGCCGGCGCTCATGCTTTGGGGCCGTCACGACCCATATTTCGATATCGCCGAAACGCTGTCCTGGATGCAGGATCTGCCGCGTATGGAAGCGCATGTTTTCGACGGCGGGCACTTCCTGCTTGAGACGCACGCCGAGCCAGCACTCTCCCTGATGATCGAGTTCATCAAGCGAACACAGGAGATGCACCCTGATCGAGCCCATCCCGGAGCAGTGCGAGGAGTGCAGGCATGACATCCCCCACGCAACAGCGGCTGCACCTGTCCGGCGGGACCGAGCTTTCCTTCATCACCGCGGGAGATGCGTCCAATCCCGCGCTGCTGCTCCTGCACGGATTCCCGAGTTCGTCGCGCACCTTCCAGGGCATCATTCCCGGCCTTTCGCGGGTCGCCTTCGTCATCGCCCCCGACTTGCCTGGCTACGGCCAATCGGCGCCGTTGCCCGCGCCGTCGTTCGAAACGTTCAGCGGCGCAATCCAGGAGCTCTTAACTCATCTCGCGATCGATCGGCGCTTCATCTACCTGCACGATTGGGGCGCGCCTGTGAGTCTCCAGGTCGCCATGCAATCCCCCGACCTCGTCTCAGGCCTCATCATTCAGAGCGCCAACGCACACCGCACAGGGTTCGGACCGCAATGGCAAGCCACGTTCGAATTCTGGTCAAACCCGACGGAAGAGAACGAAAGGGAGGCTACCGCGTTTTTGACCTTAGAAGGCACCCGCGAGCAATATTTGGGCGGCTTGCCGGAGGATGTCGCTGCCCAGATCAAAGGCGAACCCTGGATCGAGGACTGGAGGGTGATGAATCAGCCTGGCGGCATGGAAACACAACGCGCGCTCCTCGTCGACTACGCCAACCATGTCGCGCGGTTCAGTCTCATCGCCGACTATATCGAAACGTGGCAACCGCCGGCGCTCATGCTGTGGGGCCGCCACGACCCGTTCTTCGACATCGCCGAAACACTGTCGTGGATGCAAGACCTTCCACGTATGGAAGCGCACATCTTCGACGGCGGCCACTTCCTGCTCGAAACCCACGCCGAGGCGGCAGCCGCGTTGATGATCGGCTTTATTGAGCGAACGCAGATTGCGCTTGGCCATTCAGCCACGATCAGCCCGTGAGGCGCGCACGAAACAAGGTGGAGCCGTCCGTCAGGCGCGACCTGGAGATATCCCGGAATCCAGCCTCGGTCATCCACGCGCGATACTGACCTTCAGTGTACGATTCGCCGTGGCGATAGAGGTTCAGGAAGGTGAGATTCAGAAACACACCCTCAGGCGGGCCGAGGCGGTCGTCATCGACGACACCCCACCCCGCAATTGCGATCTCGCCGCCGGGTGTGAGGCAACGCGCCGCGTTCAGGATCGAACTGCGCGCCTGGTCGGGCGGCAGGACCTGGACGACGGCCTTCAGGATCGCCAGATCGTGCCGACCGATCGACGGCGCGACAGTTATGTCACCCTCTTCGACAACCACGTCGTCGGCACCGTATTCTGACAGGATATCTTTCGCGACCGCTGCGACCGTTGGGAGTTCCATCAGCGTCGCCGCAATCTGCGGCCGCCGCTCGCGAAGTCCGACGAGAATGGTCCCGGGGCCGCCGCCGATGTCGATGACCGAGCCGATCGCCGAGAGGTCCATCTCCCGGGCCAGATGGCGGCCGAAAATTACCCCGCCCGGTGCGAGCATGCGGCTGAAGGCCGCCGCTGCCTCGGGCCCGGCTTCGGAAAAGTCGTGCAGCGCAGCCGGCCGGTTCTGTCGCAGCGACTCTGCGGTCAGCAGGTCGGCTCCCCAGAGCTCGCGCAGGAGCGCATGATCGCCGCCGCGATAGGTCGGCTTGGACGCGTCGAGGAAGGCCGCCGCTTCGGCGCCGTTGCGAAATCGACCATCCTTGACTTCGAGGAGACCGATGCTGGCGAGCGCGTAGAGGAGCCGCGACAGACGATCGGGCTCGACTTTGAGCTCGGCTCCAAGGCTGTCGGCAGTCACCGCGCTGCTACCGAGCCGGGTGAAGATGCCAAGGTCCAGCCCGGCGCGAAGCGCCAAGGCGGGCGGCACCGCTGCGATCAGCTTGTCGATCCGATCAGAATCCACCATGTCCTTCCGCGATCCAGGACCGGCTTGCCTACCCATCGCGTTGACTGCTACCGCACGATTTCGCGATGGCCGCCGGGCAGGCGGGTGGCGATGAGCTTGTCGATGCGGCGGCCGTCGAGGTCGACGACCTCGAAGCGCCAGCCCTGCGCATCGACGCATTCGCCGGTCGTCGGCAGATGGTGCAGATGCGCCAGCACGTAACCGGCGACAGTCTCGTAGTCGCGGTTCTCGGGCAGGTCGATGCCGAGAACGTCGGCCATCTCGTCGGCCTGCATGTAGCCGGCGAGCAACCATGAGCCGTCGTCACGTTTGACGGCGTTTTCTTCGTCGCCGGCGTCGAGGTCCGCCCGGAAGACGCCGGTGATGGCTTCCAGTATGTCGGCCGGGGTGACGATGCCTTCGAAATGGCCGTATTCGTCATGGACCAGCGCCATCGGCACGTTGGATTCCTTGAGTGTCGAAAGGACATCCAGCGCGTCGGCCTGGTCATGGACGATGGGAGCGGTGCGCACATGCCGGCGCGGGTCGAGCGCGCGACCTCCGAGCATCGCGGCCAGCACGTCGCGGGTCTGGACGACGCCGATCATGGCGTCGACGCTGCCATCGCCGGCCGGCAGGCGCGAATGCTGGGTCTCCATCAGGAGCTTCCGGATTGCCGCGTCATCGGACTGCAGGTTGATCCAGTCGACCTCGGTGCGCGGCGTCATCACCGCGCGGACGGCGCGGTCGCCGAGCCGCATGACGCCGGCGATCATGCGCCGCTCGTCGGATTCGATGGTGCCGTGATGCTCGGCCTCGGCGACCAGCATCTTGATCTCCTCGTCGGTGACCTTCTCCTCGCTTTCACCGCGCTGGCCAAGCAGCCACAGCATGGCGCGGCCGGAAATGTCGAGCAGAAAAACCAGCGGCGCCGAGACGGTGGCGAGGATGGTCATCGCCGGAGCAACCCTGGCGGCGACGCGTTCGGGATCGCGCAGCGCGATCTGCTTGGGCACCAGTTCGCCGATGATCAGCGAGAAATAGGTGATGAGGGCGACGACGATGCCGACGCCGATCGGGTCGGCAAGGCTTTCGCGGAGGCCGGTCGATGCCAGGAACACGGACAGCCGCTCGCCGAGCGTGGCGCCGGAAAAAGCGCCGGACAGAACGCCGACCAGGGTGATGCCGATCTGCACCGACGACAGGAATTTGCCTGGATTGGCGCCGAGCGCCAAGGCGCGGCCGGCGCCCTTGACGCCGCGGTCGATCATCGCCTTGAGACGGGCCGGCCGTGACGAGACAATGGCAAGTTCGGACATTGCCAGAAGGCCGTTCACGCAGATGAGGACGACCACGATGGCGATTTCAGCATAGAGCA
This sequence comes from Mesorhizobium sp. WSM4837, assembly GCF_055811435.1. Lineage (NCBI taxonomy): Bacteria > Pseudomonadati > Pseudomonadota > Alphaproteobacteria > Hyphomicrobiales > Phyllobacteriaceae > Mesorhizobium > Mesorhizobium sp. WSM4837. The sequence goes on along the minus strand of NZ_JBVVQE010000030.1, from coordinate 38,890 downwards.
TGCGAGGTCAATAGCATTGCGGCGCGGTCTTCGAAAATAGACGGGCGTCATTTTTCATGCCGGCGGGCGCAACCATCTCATGCGGCATCCCATGGCGGCGACGAAAATGCTCGATCAGGGCGTCGATGAGCCGGCCGCCGGCCGTTGGTCCTGCGCCTACGGCAGCTGCCTCAGCACGCCCACTACCGCCTTGCCGTCGGTGAAATAGGGATCGCCGCCGCCATTGCGCCCGGTCCTTGTCGCACCGATGCCTGATATCTCGCTGGTTGAGATCAGCATGCCTGCGGCAGACAGGTCGCGGATCAGGAGGTCGCGCTCGGCGTCGATGTCGGGACCGATATGGTGGGTGACCTGGCCGGTTTCGTGGCTGAGGCCGACGCCGCGATCGAAGCTTGCCGCACCCAGCCAGAGCGGCCGGCCATCGTCTCCGGTCGCATCGGTCTGCCAGAAGCGGACGTGATGACGCCGGTCGGCACTGTCGCCGACCGGCTTCTCGAAGGCCAGATCCTGTGCACGGCCTTCGAACAGCAGCCGGCTGACCGGCGCGTCTGGATAGGGCCGATCGAACAGCACGCTTTCGCCGATCTCGATCGCCGTCTCCAGCGTGAGAGCGTCGGCCGTGTCCCATCCGGCGACGGCGAAGGCGTGGACCAGCTCTTTTTTGGTGCCGACGAGGCCGACATTGATCGGATCGCCGGCGATGCCTTGCGGCGTGTGCGTCACCATCTCGAAGCGCTGTGTGCGGAAGTTGCGGTCGCGCAGGGTCCAGAATTCCGGCGCGGCGAAATAGGCGAGCACGAGGTAGCCGGCACAGAACGCCACCAGCCAGATCGTTGCGCGTCGTCGAAGGCTTCGTCGGCTCATGCGACACCACCGTGGTGATATGACCTCACCTTATGTGACGTCATTCTACGCGGCGGCGCACACCTTGGGCAGTGGGCACGCGATCGGGCTCAGCGGCAGGCGCGGTAGCCGTTCTTGCGGTTCTTGATGTCGAAATGGAAATGGTTGCGGTGGTCGTAATTGTAGCCGGGGCCGAGCACGGTGGTGAAATACTGGCAGCCGTCGGCGCGCACAGTGTTGAGGAAGCCGCGGGTGCGGAAGGCGAACAGGCCGGGCTTGCGCACGTCGATCTCCTTGCCATTGCTAAGCTCGATGCTCATGACGTCGAGCGCGTTGCCCTTGCCATGCTCCGACAGCGTGCCTTCGCCGGCGATCCTGCGGCAGGAATAGCTCGAGCCCTGGCGAATGGTCCTGACGCCGGAGAAATAACGCCAGCGGGCGGACGGGACCAGTTCATTCCTGGCCCAGCCGGCGAAGGTGGCGGCCATGTCGCAGGTCAGCGTCGCGGCCGGCTTCATCGCGATGCGGCCGATGGCCGAGATCTTGACCGGATAGTCGATGCCGCACTGGCCTTCGCGGATCGGCGCAAGGTCGGTGTAGACGACGCCCAGGCGCTTCAAATCCTTGCGGCACTCGACCTCGCTGGCCGGCATCTGTTCGGTCGGCGCCATCGGCTCGTCCATGCGCGGATAGGCGGCGGTCATGTAAGGGTTGGATGGGACGAGGCGCTGCATTCCAGCGTATTTCTGGCCAGCGTATTCTGGGACAGCTGATGTCTGGCTGCCGACATCAACGGCCGGTTTCAGCGAGAGCACGCTGCCGGTGGTGCAGGCCGAGATCGCTGCGATGGCAAGCCCGCCGGCAATCATGCGCGCGCGTCTCACTTGCCGGACGGCGACAGACGCGGCGCGAAATATCCCGGCCATTGGCAGGTTCCCGGTCTCCGAGCCGATCAGGCTCCATGTCATCGTTTGATCATGATCTTTCTCCGAAAACCGGATCCCACTTTTCGGGGTCATGATCAGATGAAACGGAGCTTACCCGCCAACAGTAAAGGAAAAATCAGCGGCTGCGTTTACGGCTGCGGCCAAATTGCGGCGCGTCGGTCCGCAACCATATCACTGGCAGAAGGTGCCGCCGTTGCGGCGCGGTGCAAGATCGAGATGGAGATGCAGCGAATGATCGGCATCGCTGCCCGGGCCAAGCACGGTCTTGAACGGTCCGCAGGCTGCCTTGCGTATTGCGTTCAGGAATTTCGCGTCCTTTTCCGGCGGCGCCGGGCGGATGTCGATCCTCCTGCCGTCCGAAAGCGTGAAGCTGGCGATGTCGAGCGCGTTGCCGAAGGCGTGCTCCGACAATTTCCCGCCGCCATTGCGGTGGCGGCAGACGAAGGCGGATGCCTGGCCGACCGACTTGAGTTCGGCGCCGAGCTCGGCCTTGGCCGCCGGCTGGACGATATCGGCGGCGAAGCGCGCGGCGGCCTCGGCCATCTGGCAATTCAACTCGGATTCGGGGTTGATATCCAATGACTTGCCAAGCGTCTTCAGTGCGATCGGATAGGGGATAGAGCAGCCGACCGCCGCATCGTGCTCGGCTTTGCGTTCCTCGAAGTCGACGCCCATCGACTTCAGCCGCCGGCGGCAGGCCAGTTCCTCGTCCGGCATTTTCTCCTGCGGCACAGCGGCCGAGCGCGGGTCGGGAGGGATTTTTTTCTCCGGCGCCTGCGCCGGTATCTCCGGTGGTTTTGGCGCGGCGGCTGGTGGTTCTGCCTCGGCGGGCTTTTCGGTCGGCGTCGGAGCGACTGCCGGCGGCTGCGGCCGGGCTTGCTGATGCTGGTCCGACTTCTGCTGGTCCATTTTGTCGGTCGCGGGTTGATCAGGCTCTGGCGCATCCGCAGGGCGTGGCTCGGGGATCGGCACGTCGGCAGGTGCAGCTTCTTGCGCTGATTGCGATTGATTGAGCTCCGGGACGGGTACGTTATCGGGCAGTTCCGGAGCTTGGGCCAGGGCCGCTCCTGCGGACAGCATCGCCGCCGCCAAAGGCAGCGCCAATCTGATCAATCCGGCCAATCTGATCGATGTGGGAGGGGTCAGCGCCGCCATTCGCCCTTAACGGCGGGCGGATACGGAAGTTGCCTGAACGACAGTTTTGGCCGATCACAAACGGTGACCGCGTTGTTACGCACCGATCGCTTCCAGCCCTTCCTCCAGCCAGTCGGCCAACAGCGGCATGCCGAGCAGATATTTCGCCGTGCGCTTGTTGGCGCGCTCGCGCGCGGCCGTCAGCGCGTCCGCCCATTCCGAGGCGTCATAGTCGCCGCGTCCAACCCAGGCGAGGGCGACGAGTTCGGCCGCCTCATCGACATTGAGGTCGTTGATCAGTTCGCGCAGCTCTTCTTCGGTGAGGTCCTCGGAACGTTCCTCGACGAGACCGTCATGATGATGGTTGTCATGCGTCTCGCTATCGAGTTCTACCTCGTGCTCGGCACCATCGGCATAGTCTTCGTTGACGGCGGCGCTCAACGCCTTCGCCTTGAGGATGAACAGGCGCACCGTGTCGGGACCGATCGAAAGCTCCCATTCTTTTTCAAGGCGCCGCTGCACTGGCCGTCTCCGCATACTCCGTTGGCGTTTGCTGGATGATAGCGGATTTGCAGCGCTCGTCACGTTTTGTTCGGCGCTTCCATTTTCCGACTGGCGCGGGCCGTTGAAAAGGCTTTCACTGACCGTGGCTTTTTTCCGGGATGAAACCGCTTTTGCCCGGCGTTAGTCTTGCATTGTCATGCTTCAAGGAGAGTTCGATGCGCAGACGATTGCTGATCCAGGTTCTGGCGGTTGCCGCCCTGCCGCTGTTTGCTGTTCCGGCGTTTTCGGCCGGTGAAGGTGGAGGCGGTGGCGATGGCAGCCAGACGACACAGTGCAAGAAAGGCAAGGTCTGGGACAAGAAACTGAAGAAGTGCGTCGCGCCCAAGCACGGCATGCTGGACGACGACAACATCTATGAAGCCGGCCACGCGCTGGCGATGGCAGGACGTTATGACGAGGCGATCGCCGTGCTCAGCCTGGCTGCGGACAAGAAAGACCCTCGCATCCTCAACTACCTCGGCTACTCGCACCGCCATTCCGGACGCGTCACCGTCGGTCTCGGCTATTATGAGGAAGCGCTGCGCATCGATCCCGATTACACGCTGGTACGCGAATATCTCGGCGAGGCGCATCTGCAGATCGGCGATCTCGCCGGCGCCCGGGAACAGCTCCGCGAGATCGAGAAACGCATCGGCAAGGGATCTCGTGAATACGGCATGCTGTCCGAGCAGATAGACCGTTTCATGAAGAGCTGAATAGAAGCCGAACTTTTCCTCACCACCGGCTGTGAGCAATCGCAGCCGGTTTTTATTGCCGCTCGCCCGGCCAGCCGGGCTGCCATGACGGCATTTCCACAAATGGCGGGCGAATTTTTCAAAACCGATTTTTTGGCGTGAAAAACCCGCGAAGATTGCTATATTGGAGGAAATTGCGGTGACACGGTTCCGTTAGCCCGAGGCTGCCGGACCGTTTTCTTTTTGTACCCATCGACAAGGTCGCTCCCGGAATGCGGGGGCGGCGGCAGGAAAGGTCAGGCATTATGAACAAGGTCCCGATGACAGGCGAGGGGTTCGCGTCATTGAAGGAAGAACTGCGCTGGCGCCAGCAGGAAGAGCGGCCGCGCATCATCGAAGCAATCTCCGAAGCGCGCTCGCACGGCGATCTCTCTGAAAACGCGGAATACCATGCGGCGAAAGAGGCGCAGAGTCTCAATGAGGGCCGCGTCAACGAGCTCGAGGATTTTATCGCCCGCGCCGAAGTGATCGACATCACCAAGCTCAGCGGCGAAAAGGTCAAGTTCGGCGCGACCGTGGTGCTGGTCGACGAGGACACGGAAGAGAAGAAGACCTACCAGATCGTCGGCGACCAGGAAGCGGACGTGAAGTCCGGCCGCATTTCGATCTCCTCGCCGATCGCGCGGGCGCTGATCGGCAAGGAAGTCGGCGATGCCATCGAGGTCAACGCGCCAGGCGGCGCGCGGGGCTACGAGATCGTCCAGGTGCAGTTCATTTAAGAATTGGCGCTGCTCTGCCTTCTCCCCTTGTGGGAGAAGGTGGCCTCGCGAAGCGAGGTCGGATGAGGGGTGTTCCAGCTTGGCACCAACAGCACTCCGGCCAGCACCCCTCAACCGTCTTGGCGCTGCGCGCCAATCCACCTTCTCCCACAAGGGGAGAAGGGAAGAGGGCGGCGCCGACCTTTCCGATTGAATTGATTTGCACAAATCAATTCTTGCCGGCGCCGGCCCGACCAAGCGCTTGACGCTCCAGCAACTTCTCTGCCTCAGCCAACACCTCCTCAGGCGCGACACGAGCGCCGGGCGCGGCCAGCAGCGTTGACGAGAATGGCCCGCGCGGGCCGGTCAAGCCGGGTTCTGTCGCCACAAACACCGCCACCGTCGGCAGGCCGAAGGCACTGGCGAGGTGGGTAAGGCCGGTATCGGCGCCGATGACCAGCACCGACCGGCCGATGATCGCGGCGATCTCGGCAAGCGGTGATTTCGGCACCAGCACTGTCTGTGGAACAGCCTGGGCAATCGCCTCGGCAACCGCCTTTTCCCTGTCGTTCGACCAGGTGGTGACCGGCGTCATTCCTCTTTCCACGAGAAGCCGGGCCGTCTCGATCCAGTTGCCGACCGGCCATTTCTTGTCCTCGCGGCTGGTGCCGTGCAGCAGGAAGGCGGTGTTTCCGCCGACAAAAGTCGCCTCGACGGCTGGCGGCACGATGCCGGACTCGAGCCCGGAAAAATCCGGTTCATAGCCGAGCGCCAGCCCGAACAGCCGCCTTGTGCGTTCGATGGCGTGCAGATCGCGCGGCACAGCATAGCGGCGGTCGTAGAACACGGTCGCCGAAGGCTCGCGAGCGCTCGACCGGTCGAAGCCGGCGATCGGCGCTGCGGCCTGTTTCGCCACCACGGCCGACTTCAGCAATCCTTGCCCATCGATGACGAGATCGTAGCGGCAATCCCGCAAGGCGCGGCGCAACCCCGCTGCCTCGCGCCATGTGCCGCGGCCGAGCGGGCTTGTGCGCCAGCGCCGGATTGCCACGGTGTGGATGGTTGCGATCGCCGGATGCAACGCCACGATGCCGGCAAAAGCCTCTTCCACACACCAGTCGAACGACACGCCCGGCCGCTTGCGGCGCGCATCCTCGACGGCCGGAAAGCTGTGGATGACGTCACCCATCGAAGATGTCTTGACGATCAGCACCCTCATGCGGCGGCCGGCATTTCCAATAGCCGTTCCACCGCTGCCGCGACCTGTGCCACCTCAAGCGTGTTCAGGCAGTTGAGGTGGCCGAGCGGGCAGATTTTCCGGTGGCAGGGCGAACAGGACAGGCCGAGCCAGACCAGTTCGCGCTGCTCGGCGAGCGGCGGCGTATTGTGCGGCGAGGTCGATCCGTAGACGGCTACGATCGGCGTGCCGACCGCGGCGGCGACATGCATCAGTCCACTGTCGTTCGACACCGCAATCCTGGCCGCGGCGATCAGGTCGATGGCGTCCTCGAGCCGCGTCTGGCCGGCGAGGTCGACAGCGCCTGGGGCAAGCGTGGCGATTTCCGCCGTTACGTCGGCGTCGTTCTTCGACCCGAACAGCGCGACCGCAAAACCTTTTTCCATCATGTCGCGGGCAAGGCCGGCATAGCGGTCGCTCGGCCAGCGTTTGGCCGGCCCGAACTCGGCGCCGGGCATCAGCGCGACGAATTTATTCGCCTCCAGCCCGAAGCGGCCCAGCAATGTCGCCTGGTTTTTCGTGTCGACGGCGAGCTTGGGGGCATGGAACGTACCGCCTTGCGCGAGGCCGAAATAGGCCTGCGCCGTGCGCCGTTTCACATCGTCGGACAAGGCTACGATATCGGTCAGCAGCCCGTAGCGCATTTCCTTGAGGTAGCCGACACGGCGCGGAATGCGGGCAAAGAACGGGACCAGCGCCGACTTCCAGCTTCCAGGCATGACATAGGCGATGTCGTAGTGGCCGCGCAGCAGGCGGCCGATGCGCCTTCGCATGCGGAATTCCAGGGCTCCGGATTTCAGCGGCAGATGGACCTGCCGGCGTATTTCGGGCATCCGCTTGACCAGTGGCGCCGCCCATGCCGGCGCCAGCACGTCGATCGCGGCGTTCGGGTGAAGCTCTCCCAGCGCCGAGAACAGGCACTGCGCCATCACCATGTCGCCCACCCAGCGTGGGCCGATCACGAGGATCGTTGGGCTTTCAGCCATTCGACATAGTCTCTGACGCCGGTTTCCACTGTGCGAAACTGACCATTGTAACCGGCGGCGCGCAACCGGGACATGTCAGCTTGCGTAAAACTCTGGTAGCTGCCCTTGAGGTGATCGGGGAAGTCGATGAACTCGATCTCGCCTTTGCCTAGCGCGCCGATCACAGTTTCGGCAATGGCGCGGAACGGCTGGGCACGGCCGGTGCCGCAGTTGAAGATGCCGCTCGATCCGCGTTTCCACAACCACAGATTGATATCGGCAACGTCGCCGACATGGATGAAGTCGCGGCTCTGCTCGCCAGGTCCGAAACCGTCATAGGCGCCGAACAGCTTTGGGTTGTGGCCTTGCTCGACCTGGTTGAACAGGTGGTAGGCGACCGAGGCCATGGCGCCCTTGTGCGCCTCGCGTGGGCCATAGACGTTGAAGTAGCGCAGGCCTGCCACCGGCGAATGGTCGGTTTCGAAGACGGTGCGGCGGACATAGTCGTCGAACAGCTTCTTTGAATAGGCATAGACATTGAGCGGGCGTTCGCATTCCGGCTCCTCGCGAAACTCGGCGCCGCCGCCATAGACCGAAGCCGAGGAGGCATAGAGGAAAGGCAGCCGCAGCGCCAGGCAGGCATGCAGCAGCCGCTTCGAATAGGCGTAGTTCACCTCCATCATGAACTTGCCGTTCCACTCGGTGGTGGTCGAGCAGGCGCCCTGGTGGAAGACGGCCTCGATGCGGCCGAGGTCCCCGGCCTCCATCCGCGGCAGGAAATCGTCCTTGTCGAGATAATCGGCGATCTGCAGGTCGGCGAGATTGGCGATTCTGTGGCCGTCGGTCAGGTCGTCAACGACGAGAATGTCGCTGATCCCTTCGGCATTGAGCGCGGCGACGATGTTTGAGCCGATCATGCCGGCGCCGCCCGTGACGATGATCATGAAAGCCTCTGGTATCTTGTGCCGATTCCGGCCCTTATAGGGGAGGCTTGCCGGGCTGTCGATAAAGCAGGTCGCAAACCGGCGGTTGGGTGGGCGTCAAACGGCGGGCAATGCCTGATGCGGCGTGCGGGCGGCGCGGTGCTGGTCGGATTGGGTGTTCATGTCGCTTTGCAGAAAAGTTGATCGGCCAACCGGCGTTGGCTGTGGTCGGTTCGGAGCCTGCCGTTGCGCTGAGCCGAATTGCGGTATATCGGCTTCGCCATGAACGACCAGCCCTGCCAGTCCAGCGTTTTCACAGCATCGGGACCGGCTCTCATTGCACGTCGAAGATGACATGAGCGAGCAATACCTGCCTTCTCCTGAACCGCTTCACCGCGCCATCTCGCGGTTCGGCAACGTCACCGTGCTGGTGGTCGGCGACTTCATCCTCGACCGTTTCCTCAACGGCGTCATCGAGCGGATTTCGCCTGAAGCGCCTATTCCGGTGCTGCGCGGGCGTGGCGAAACCTCGGCGATGGGTGGCGCCGGGAATGTCGTCGCCAACATCGTCTCGCTCGGCGCTGCCGCGATACCGGTTTCGGTGATCGGCGCCGATCCGGCCGGCGACAATCTCATGCGCATGCTTACCGAGCTTGGCGTCGACACCGGCGGTCTCGCACAGGACGCCAACCGGATGACCTCGTCGAAAAGCCGTTTCAGCGCGCTCAACCAGCAGGTGCTGCGCTTCGACGAAGAGGAAATCAAGCCGCTACGCGACGCCGAGCGGGCGACGCTGATCCGGTTTTTCCGCGCCGGGCTCGCGCAAGCCGACATCGTCATCCTGTCCGACTACGGCAAGGGCATGTTGCTCGACGGCGTCGCCGGCGAGCTGATCTCGATCTGCCGCGAGGCGGGAAAGCCGGTGCTGGTCGATCCCAAGGGCCGCGACTATGCTTACTACTCCGGGGCGTCGGCGATCACCCCCAATCGCAAGGAACTTGGCGAGGCGGTCGGACGCGCGGTGTTTGCCGATGACGAGATCGTCGCCGCGGCGCGTGAGCTGATCTCGGCACATGGCTTCGATTTCGTCGTCGCGACGCGCAGCGAAAAAGGCATGAGCGTCGTCGATGCCGACGATGCCCGCCACATTTCCACGCAGGCGCGGGAGGTGTTCGACGTTTCCGGCGCCGGCGACACTGTCATCGCTACGTTTGCGTTGGCCCTGGCTGCGGGCGCCGACCGCGTCATTGCCGCGGCCATCGCCAACGCGGCGGCTGGCGTGGTGGTGGGAAAACGCGGCACCGCACGGCTGACGGTCGAGGAACTCACCGGGGCGCTGTTTCGCTCGCATGGACCGGTTGCCCACAAGGATGCAATTCTCGATGCCACCGCCGCCGCACGGCTGGTGGCGACGTGGAAGGACGAAGGCCTGAGCGTCGGCTTCACCAATGGCTGCTTCGATATCCTTCATGCCGGCCATGTCAGCCTTTTGCATGCGGCGCGCAGCCAGTGCGACCGGCTGGTTCTCGGCCTCAACAGCGATGCCTCGGTGCGCCGGCTGAAAGGGCCGGGGCGCCCGGTCAACGACGAGCATGACCGCGCCTGCGTGCTGGCGGCGCTTGCCTCGGTCGATGCCGTCGTCGTCTTCGAGGAAGACACGCCGCTCGCGCTGATTGAGGCGCTGAAGCCGGACATACTGGTCAAGGGCGCCGATTATACGATCGATCAGGTGGTCGGCGCCGAAATCGTGCAAAAGGCGGGCGGCCGCGTCGTGCTGGTCGATCTCGTCGCCGGCAAGAGCACCACCGGCACCATCGGCAAGTTGCGCGCCGGAAGCACAAACTGAGGTTTTCATGTCCGAACTGAACGACTATCTGGTCCGCTCGGCGGCCGCGATCACCGCGATGGTCGAGCGCGACCTCACCGGCGAGATGGAGCGGGCGGTTACCGCCGTCGTCGCCGCGCTTTCGCAGGGCAAGGCGCTGCTGATCTGCGGCAATGGCGGCTCGGCCAGCGACGCCATTCACATCGCCGGCGAACTGGTCGGCCGCTTCCTGAGGGAGCGCAAGGCCTACAACGTCATCGCGCTGCCGGCCAATGCGGCGGTGCTGACCGCCTGGGGCAATGATTACGGCTTCGACACGGTGTTTTCACGCCAGGTCGAGGCGCATGGCGCCGCGGGCGCCGCGCTGCTCGCCATCTCGACCAGCGGCAACTCGCCCAGCATCCTCGCCGCCGCCGAGCAGGCGCGCATGATGGACATGACAGTGATCAGCCTGACCGGCGACAGCGGCGGCAAGCTCAAGCCGCTCTCCGATATCCTGCTCAACGTGCCCTCGACCTCGACGCCGATAATCCAGCAGGGGCATCTGTGCCTCTATCATCATCTGTGCGAAATGGTCGAAGCGCGCCTCTGTGATGGCTGACATCGGCCCGATCGTGAGATCCGATCATTACCCGCTCGAAGCGCCGGGCCTGTGGGTCGAGCGGATCGGTACGTCGGCTTATCCAGCTGGCATGCCGGCGTTGTTCCTCGACCGCGACGGCACCATCAATGTCGATAGCGGCTACCCCAGCGATCCGGCTGACATCGTGCTTCGGCCGCAGATGCTGCCGGTGATCCGAACGGCCAACATCGCCGGCCTTCCGGCAATGGTGGTCTCCAATCAATCAGGCATAGCCCGCGGCTATTTCGGCTGGCCGGAGTTCGCCGCGGTCAGTGCCCGGTTGCTGGCGCTTCTCGAAGCGCAGAATTGCCGGATCGATCTGGTGCTCGCCTGCGCCTACCATTCGAGCGGGACGGGCGAGCTGGCAGCAGGTGATCATCCGATGCGCAAGCCCAATCCGGGCATGCTTCTGCGCGCCCGCGATCTGCTGGGCGTGGATATCAGCCGATCGATCATCGTCGGCGACAAGGCCGATGACATGGAAGCCGGGCGGCGAGCCGGGCTCTGCGAGGGTTGGCTGGTGAACGGCCGATCCGATCGGACTTCCGGCCAAGGCATGTTCAGGACGCGCAACCTGACGACCGATAACGATCACAGCAAACTCTGCGACGCCATCGCCGAGCTCGGCCGGGATTAAGGTCTCGCTTCGCTGAAAGCCACCAGGCCCTCGTCCTTGACGCGACGGATGGTCAGTGCCGTCCGCACCGTGTCGACATTCGGCGCCGAGGCCAGTTCCTCGATGACGAAGGTCTGAAAGGCGCCGAGGTCGCTCGCCACGCAATGCAGCAAAAAGTCGGATTCGCCCGACACCATCCAGGCGTCGCGAACGATCGGCCAGCCGCGGGTGCGTTCGGCGAAGGTTTTCAGCTCCGCGTCGGCCTGGTGATGCAGGCCGATGAGGCAAAAGGCGACGACATCCAGGCCGAGCGCCGGCGCATTGAGCAAGGCGCGATAGCCGCGGATGATGCCGGTCTCTTCCAGCCGCCTGACGCGACGCAGGCATGGCGGCGCAGAAATGCCGACGCGGCCGGACAATTCGACATTGGTCATGCGCCCATCGTGCTGAAGCTCGCGCAGGATCTTCCAGTCGATGGCATCGAGATCGGCTTTGAGCGGCATGGATACCTTGGCGCTTCACGCAAGAATCTTTCGTGATCTTGTAATTAAACGACTTTGGTGTCCATTCCATCCCTTCAGTCACTGATTTTCGAACAGTCGCCGCCAGGATGTTCATGGATCGTCTGTTTGTGCGGAAGCTTTCCGGGGACGAAGGCCGGGTCGTCTTGCTGGCGTCGCCTGCAACACCTAGATTAGGGCCGAAATCGATCCCTGTGCCGGACGCTTCATTCGCGTCCGGTTGTTGTGAAAGCCCTGATATGACGTCCAAGCACGCACCCGTTCTCATCATCGGTTCCGGTCCCGCCGGCTATACGGCGGCAATCTACGCCGCCCGCGCCATGCTGAAGCCGATGCTGGTCGCCGGCCTGCAACAGGGCGGCCAGTTGATGATCACCACCGATGTCGAAAACTATCCGGGCTTCGCCGATCCGATTCAGGGTCCGTGGCTGATGGAGCAAATGCTGAAACAGGCCGAGCATGTCGGCACCGACGTCATCAACGACATCATCACCGAGGTCGACCTCAACGTGCGGCCGTTTCGTGCCAAGGGCGATTCCGGCGCCACCTATACCGCCGACGCGCTGATTATCGCCACCGGTGCGCAGGCGAAATGGCTGGGCATCCCGAGCGAACAGACCTTCATGGGCTTCGGCGTATCGGCCTGCGCCACCTGCGACGGCTTCTTCTATCGCGGCAAGGATGTCGCGGTGATCGGCGGCGGCAATTCGGCGGTGGAGGAGGCGCTTTACCTTTCCAACCTGGCCAAGAGCGTGACGGTCATCCACCGGCGCAGCGACTTCCGCGCCGAGCGCATCCTCAGCGAGCGGCTGTTCAAGAAGGACAATGTCCGCGTCATCTGGGACACCGTCGTCGACGAGATCACCGGCCAGTCCGGCAAGATGCCGCTGCCGCCGTCGGTGGAAGGACTGAAGCTGCGCAATCTGGTGACCGGCCAGGAGATGCATCTGACGGTCGACGGCGTGTTCGTGGCGATCGGCCATGCGCCGGCGGTCGAGCTGTTCGCCGGCAAGCTGAAGCAGAAGCCGAACGGCTATCTGTGGACGGCGCCGGATTCGACCTGCACCGACGTGCCGGGCGTGTTCGCCGCCGGCGACGTGACCGACGACATCTACCGCCAGGCGGTGACGGCGGCGGGGCTCGGCTGCATGGCCGCGCTCGAGGCGGAAAAGTACCTCGCCGGGATCGAAGTTCGCCGCGAAGCGGCGGAGTAAACAAGCGGCCGAGAAAAGCCGCGCAAAAGCCTGATTTTTCATTCAGACGCCAGAAAACAGAATGGGGGCATCATGGCGTTGGACTGGGACAAGCTACGCGTGTTTCACGCTGCTGCGGAAGCTGGGTCGTTCACCCACGCCGCCGAGACACTGCATCTGTCGCAATCGGCGATCTCGCGGCAGGTCAGCGCGCTCGAACATGATGTCGGCGTGCCGCTGTTCAATCGCCATGCTCGCGGCCTGGTGCTGACCGAGCAGGGTGAGATGCTGTTCCGCACGGCGCATGACGTGCTTATGAAGCTGGAGACGATCAAGTCGCGGCTGACCGAGGCCAAGGATCGGCCTTCCGGCGTGCTCAGGGTGACGACCACGGTGGGGCTCGGCGCCGGCTGGCTGACCGAGCGCGTGCAGGAATTCATCGAGCTCTATCCCGAGATCAGCCTGCAGCTGATCCTGGCGAACGAGGAACTCGACCTGACCATGCGGCGGGCGGACTGCGCGATCCGGCTGCGCCAGCCGCAGCAGCCCGATCTCATCCAGCGCCGTCTGTTCACCGTGCATTTCCATCTCTACGCCGCCCCTTCCTACGTCAACAAGTACGGCAAGCCGGCGTCGATCGCAGAGCTGAAGAGCCATCGCATCGTCACCTTCGGCGTGCCGGTGCCGGCGCATCTGTCGGAATTGAACTGGCTGGAAACGGTCGGCGATTTCGAAGGCGGGCAGAGGGTGCCGACGCTGCAGATCAACGACATATTGTCGATAAAACGCGCGGTCCAGGGTGGCGCCGGCATCGCCATGCTGCCCGACTATGTGGTCAGCAAGGATTCAGGGCTGGTGCAGTTGCTGCCGGAGACCGAAGTGCCGTCCTTCGACACCTATTTCGCCTATCCCGATGCGATGAAGAACCAGGCGAAGCTGCACGTCTTCCGCGATTTCATCATCGCCAAGGCCCGAAGCTGGTCGTTCTAAACCTTCTGCAAATCGAGTGCGCTATCATCGCGGACGATCATCCCTTATTGGCCGACATGGCGTCAGGCGGGGGAGCCAGCCTGGAACGGCATGGCGGTAGGCCTCGTACTCGGCGCCATAGCGGCGGGCAAGCGTCGGTTCCTCATGGAACTTCACGAACGAGACCATGGCGACGGCGGCGATAGCGGCATAGGCGACGAGAGCCGCGCTCGAAAACAGCAGCGCCTGGCCAAGGATGATCGCCAGCACGGCCACATACATCGGGTTGCGGACATGGCGGTAGATGCCGCCGACAACCAGTCGATCGGTTGGCGCGCCCGGAGCGGGCGTGCCGAGGCCCTCGAGAGCAAAACGGGCAAAGGCATGAAGCAGCAAGGCGGTTGCGACGCCAATCAGGACCCAGCCGACCGGGACCAAGCCGGGCAGGGTCGACCACGGCAGATGATAGCGATCGGTCAACAGCCAAGGCAGCAATCCCGCGACCACACCGGGCGCTGCGATGAAGAACAGCGCGCTGCCGGCGATCGCCTGACGGGTCTTCATGGGGGCTCCTTCGGCGCGATTTTCGGGCCGATGCATGGCTGCCGCGAAAATAAACGCGCACTGCCTGATTCGCCATCATTCGTTGTTTTCGGCGTTCTGGACCGAAAATCGGCGCTGTTTCGCCATTTCGCAATGATACTTGACTGGCTGCGCACCACATTTCGCGATTCTTCTGGTCCTACGAGGCCAAGCAACGGCTTAGACCACAGCCTGTGTCATTTTGCATGCGAGTGTTGCAAAATAGATGCTTGTTTCTTGGGCATGATGAGCACATATATGGATCATCTCCTGGGCGCGTTCTCCTCCCATTAGCGCCCTCGAGTGTTCCCCTCTGGAGGTTAGCCTTAACAGGCACTTCCAATCAAACTCAGCCGGATCTTCGTTGATCCGGCTTTTTTGTATCCCGATCCCTGCCGGCGCTGACGCAAAGCCGACCGAAATGTCATGTAACAGTGACATGTAACCTCAGGTAACATGTCGCAGGCGCGCAGCATCGACTAAGCAGATCATAGGACGCGGTGTGGTTCGTGCGGGAGATGGGGGCATCACTCGGACGATCCGGGCTCAGGCGGCTACCGCGTCCGAACTATTCTTCCGCTGAGGCTGTCAAGCGTTGGCGGCATGTGCGGCGGACCTGCCATTTCGCCTCCCACGAAGACGGTCCGCATGAGAACGGCGTCCGGATCATGTCCGGACGCCGTTTCCTTGTGTTCTGCAGCCTGACTGTCGCCAAGTTCCAGTGTCAGGCGGCCTTGCCATTGGCGTTCAACGCCTCGTCGGCCAGGCGGCCGGTGAGTTCGGCCATATGGTCGAAGCTGGCACGATAGCTGGCCACGCCCGCGGTGGCCGAACGCAGCTCGATGATCAGATCGCCGATCTCGGCCTGCGGCATGGTCGCCTCGACGACATCCCATCCCGGCCAGCCGGGCCGCGCATCATAGCCGAGGATTTGGCCGCGCCGCTGCGGGATCAGGGCGATGATTCTCGATGTTGCGTCGGACGGCGTGACGATTTCCACCTTCATGATCGGTTCAAGCAGCACCGGCGAGCAGGCGGCCATGCCTTCCTTCATCGCCAGCTTTGCCGCCATCTGGAAGGCCATGTCCGACGAATCGACGGAATGATAGGAGCCGTCGGACAGGTTGACGGCGACGTCGACCACAGGAAAGCCGAGCGGGCCCGATTTCAGATAATCGCGTACGCCGGCCTCGACCGACTGGATATAGGTTTTCGGCACGGCGCCGCCGGTGATGGTGTCGGTGAACTGGAAACCGGAGCCGCGAGGCAGCGGCTTGATCTCGATCACCACGTCGCCGAACTGGCCATGGCCGCCCGACTGCTTCTTGTGACGGCCACGCTGCTGCGCCGCTTTGCGGATCGTCTCGCGGTAAGGCACAGCCGGCGGATGGCCTTCGACCGGAATCTGGTTCTTGCCCTCCAGCCGCTCGCGCACGACACGCAGATGCATTTCGCCATGGCCCGACAGCACGGTTTCAGCCGAATCCTGATTGTGGCGCACGCTGAGCGAGGGATCTTCTTCGGCAAGGCGCTGGATGGCGGCCGACATCTTGACCTCGTCCTTGCGTTCCTTCGGTCGCAACGCAAAGGCAAAGACCGGTTGCGGCGGCGTCAGCGTGACCAAGGGCTTGATGCCGCCCTTGGCCGAGCTCAAGGTCTGACCGGTCGTGACCTCGTCCATCTTGCCGAGCGCGACCGTGTCGCCGGCCGGGGCCGAGGTGAGCTTGGTCTGGTCCTTGCCGAGCATTCTGTAGATGCCGGAGACCTTTGCCGTCGCGCCGTTCGAAAGGAAGAGCTCGGAGGCGTCGGCAAGCTGGCCGGACAGGATGCGCGAGATCGACAGCTTGCCGCCATGCGCGGTGTGGATGGTCTTCATCACCTGGACCACGGTCGCATTGCCGTCAGGTGCGTCGAGGCGCTTGCGTGTTGCTTCACCATCAGGCGCGTCGTGGCGGATCGTTTTTAGCAGCCGCAGCACACCATTGCCCTTCTCGGCGGAGCCGATCAGCACCGGCGTCACGGCACCATCGCGCAAGTCGGCGGCCAGGTCGTCGAAGATGGCGTCCTTGGGCGGCTCGATTTCGTCGAGCAGCTGCTCCATCAGTTGATCATCATGGTCGGCGAGCGTCTCCAGCATGGAAAAGCGCGCTTCAAGCTCGCGCGCCTTGTCGTCGCTGGGAATCTGGGCGACTTCGCTTTCGGCATATTCGCGATAGATGTAGGCGCGCTCCAGCGCCAGATCGATCGAGCCGATCACCACGCCGTCCTTGCGCAGGGGAATCTGGCGCAGCAGCAAAGGCACCGAGCTCGCCGGCTGCAACATCTTCAGCGTGTCTCGCACGCCTGATATCGCCTTGTCGACCTTATTGAGGAACATGATGCGCGGCACGCCGAGATCGTCGAGCTTGCGCATGATCAGTTGCAGGGCAGGGATCTTCTTCTCGTCGGCTTCGGCGACGACCACGGCGAGGTCGCAGGCGGCCAGAACCGGTTCGGCTTCGAAGGAGAATTCTATGGAGCCGGGACAATCGACGAAGGTGAGTTGCTCCCCCATGAAGTCGGTGGTGGCAAACGTCGCCTCAACGCTCATGGCGTGGGCGCGTGCCTCGGGCGAATGATCGGAAACTGTGTTTCCCGAGGAGACCGGATTCTGGCGGGGGATGGCGCCCGTGCGGGCCAATATGGCTTCGAGAAGTGTCGTCTTACCGCTTGCAAAGGGACCGACTATGGCAATGCATTTCGGTCCCGTGCGTCGTCCTCCGGCGCGAGTTCCCATGACTGACCTCCACTCAGGCGTTTCCCTGGGAGCGGCGGCCGGCCTGTCGACCGTCGCGGGCGGGGCTTTTTCAGTTTGCCGCCTACCCAAAGGCATCGTCCCACGGGTTAGGCGGGAGGGCAAGTGATTTGAGATCGGAGGATCGCCTGATGTTGAGCCATGATCGGCGAAGCCGTCGAATGCGGGCCTGGGCTTTCCGTCAATGCCGTGACAGGGTCCGTCGCCGAACAGCCGCAAAAGCGGTTGCGCCATGATGGTTATCGGATGAAAGTGCCGCTTTCTGCGACAAAAAGGAGCGGATCGTCGCCGACCGATCCGCCATCAGCTTGAGGACTTTGCGACGATGAAGATCATTGCTTGCGGCAGCGTACCGACCGTCATTGCGCCGGAAAAGTACTTCACCGGCCGCGTGTGGCAGACGCCGATCATCGAGAAGGAAGCGCCGGCGCGGCTACGCGCCGTCATGGTCGGTTTCGAGCCCGGCGCGCGTACCCACTGGCATACGCATCCGCTGGGCCAGACGCTCTATGTCGTGTCAGGCGCCGGCCTGGCGCAAAGCTGGGGCGAGCCGATACAGGCAATCAGGGCCGGCGACGTCATCTCGTTTGCGCCTGACGAAAAGCATTGGCATGGCGCCGGTCCAAAATCGGCGATGGCCCATATCGCCATGCAGGAGGCGCTCGACGGCGTCCATGCCGACTGGCTGGAGACGGTGACCGACGAGCAGTATGGCGGCGTTGATCGGACCTAAAAGCCGTCGCGTCTGATCATTGGTCGCGTCTGATCATTGTAGGTGATTTCCACGCTCAGGTTTGGGTTTCATGTCGAACCGTCGCTTGCCTCTTGTTGCCGCCGTCTATCTCGGCACATTCGTCGCACTGCTCGACATCAGCATCGTCAACGTCGCCCTGCCGACGATCCAGATTGCGCTCGGCATCGATTTCGCCGGGTTGCAATGGGTGATCGACGCCTACACGCTTTGCCTGTCGGCCTTCATGCTGTCGGCAGGCCTGATCGGCGACCGCTACGGGCGCAAGCGCTCCTGGCTGGCAGGCATCGGCATCTTCGTGGCTGGTTCTGCCATATGTGCAATCGCGCGTAACCTGCCGGTGCTGCTGGTGGGCCGGGTGGTGCAAGGGATAGCCGGATCGCTGATCATTCCGGGTGCGCTGTCGATTCTGACGCAGGCATTTCCCGACGGTCGCGAGCGTGCCGGCGTTATCGGAGGCTGGGCGTCGTTCGCAGCTGTCTCGCTGCTCACCGGCCTGGTCGTCGGCGGCATCCTGGTCGAAACCGCCGGATGGCAGAGCATTTTCCTGATCAACCTGCCGCTCGGCTTGGCCACGATCGCGCTCGGTGCGGCTTCGATCGTAGAGACTTCACACCCCGAGCATGCCCATCTCGACCTTGTCGGCCTGGCGCTCAGCATTCTGTGGCTGGGCGCCTTGACCTTCGGCCTGATATCGGCAGGCGAAAAAGGTTGGGGCGATCGAGAGGCTGTTATCGCCCTTGTCGTCGGCTTCGCCGGCCTAGTGGCATTCCTTGTCTTCGAGGCACGCACGCCGCGGCCGATGCTGCCGCTTGGCCTGTTCCGCGACGTTTGCTTCGCCGTCGCCAATGTCGCCTCGTTCGCGCTCGGCCTCACCTCCTACACCAGCGTCTTCCTCTATTCGATGTTCCTGCAGCAGGCACAGGGCTGGTGGCCGACACAGACCGGCCTGCGCATGGCACCGCTGTTCCTTGTCCAAATGGTCGTGTCGCCGGCGATCGGCAGGCTCAGTCAGCGCTACGGACACTCGGCGCTGATGACATCGGGTTATCTTGCGAGCGGTCTTTCCATGCTGGGCATGTGCTGGGTTGGACCCTCGGCACCCTATGTGACGATCGGCCTGCTGTTTGCCGTCGGCGGCCTCGGCAATGCGCTGTCCATCCCGACCGGCAGCGCTGCCGCGATGTCGTTTGCGCCGCGCGAGCGTTCGGGCATGGTGTCGGCGGTGATCAACGCAACCCGCCAGAGCGGCACCGCCATCGGCATCGCCCTGCTCGGCGCCTTGATGAGGATGCGGGCAACAGCCCTGCTGACGGCGCATCTTGAAAACGCCGGTGTCGCCAATGCCGGAGCGGTGGCCCGCGCCGCGGTTTCAAGGCACGATTTCGCAGCCGATGCGGCGATGGGCAAGGACGGCCTGCGCGATCTGTTCGCAGCCGCTTATGCCGGGGGCTTCCATGCGGCGATGCTGACGGCCGCCATCGTTTCGTTCGTCACGGCCGGGCTTCTGGCCGCCATTCTGGCGCCGGCCGAGGCTCGTTCGGCGCGCGAAACGAATCACAGTCGCCAGGGATGAGGCTGGCGCCGACCGCCAAAACCCGATTGCGAGCCGGGTTTTGGTGTTCGAGATGCGCTTGATCAGGTCAGCGAGGCGGTGAAGCGCTGGATGCGGGCGCAGGCCTCTTCGAGCAACGCCTCCGACGTGGCATAGGAGATGCGGAAGTTCGGGCCGAGGCCGAATGCCGAACCGAACACGACCGCCACGCCCTCGGCCTCGAGCAGTTCCGAGCAGAAGGCTTCGTCGCTGTCGATCAGCTTGCCGGCTTTGGTCTTCTTGCCGATCAACTGGGAACAGGACGGATAGACGTAGAAAGCCCCTTCGGGAGACGGACATGTGATGCCGCGCGCCTGATTGAGCATCGACACGACGAGATCGCGCCGAGCCTGGAAAATCGCCTTGTTTTTCGCAATGAAATCCTGCGGACCGTTCAGCGCCTCGACCGATGCCCACTGGGCAATGGTGCAGGCGCCGGAGGTCTGCTGGCCCTGGATCATGTCCATCGCCTTGATCAGCGCCACCGGCCCGGCCGCATAGCCGATGCGCCAGCCAGTCATCGCATAGGCCTTCGACACGCCGTTCATGGTCAGGGTGCGCTCATAAAGCTTCGGCTCGACCTCGGCGATGGTCGTGAAGACGAAATCGCCGTAGATCAGATGCTCGTACATGTCGTCGGTCAGCACCCAGACATTGGGGTGTTCGAGCAGCACGTCGGCCAGAGCGCGCAACTCAGCCTCGCTGTAGGCGGCGCCCGACGGGTTCGACGGTGAGTTCATCAACAACCATTTGGTGCGCGGCGTGATCGCCTTTTGCAACGCCGCCGCCGTCAGCTTGAAGCCGTTGTCGATGGAGGTGTCGGCAAATGCCGGGGTGCCGCCGCAGATCGCTACCATCTCGGGATAGCTGACCCAGTACGGCCTCGGAATGATGACCTCGTCGCCGGGGTTCAGCGTCGCCATGAAGGCATTGAACAGGATCTGCTTGCCGCCGGTGCCGACGATGGTCTGCTCCGGCCGGTAATCGAGATTGTTCTCTCGCTTGAATTTTTGGGCGATTGCCTCGCGCAGCGGCACGATGCCGGAAACTGGAGGATATTTCGTTTCGCCGCGGCGGATGGCCTCGATCGCAGCGTTCTTGATATTGTCCGGCGTGTCGAAGTCCGGTTCGCCGGCACCCAGCCCGATCACGTCACGGCCGGCGTTTTTCAGCTCGCGCGCTTTCTGCGTCACTGCGATGGTCGCGGAAGGCTTTACGCGGGAAAGGGCGTCGGCAAGAAAGGCCATGACGGCGTTGTCTCCTGTAGGGCCAGGCGGTCCATCCGACCGCGGCGTCTCTCATGTCGCATCATCCCGCCAAGCGCAAGCATTGTCGGATGAGCCAGACCTCAAATCCCCGGCAAATCCGGCAACAATAAATTCACTTACACGCGGTAAAACTCCGGTTGGCTGGATCACGACCCATTCCACCAGTCTCGCAACGGGAGGAACCGTGTCGCGCAGCATCGGGCTTGCCCATATCGTCCGCCACGATGACGGCACCGCCAGCGGTGTCTGGGGCAATTATACGCTGCAAAGCGCCTTCCAGCCGATTTTTGCCTTCAGCAACGGCAAATTGTCCATCACCGGATTCGAGGGCCTGATCCGGCCGTTCCGCGACGCCGAGCCGCAGACGCCGGTGAGTTTTTTCAACGCCTGTCCGACGGTCGACCGCCTGCATATCGAGGCGCTGACAAGGACGCTGCACCTTTTGAACGCCGGCGCCTGCCTGCCGCAGGAGGCATTCATTTTCATCAACTTCGATCCGTCGGTGTTCACCGATCGCAGCATCGCCGACAGTGCGCTGCGCGACATGCGGCTGGTGCTGCATGAGGCCGGGATCGATGCGAACCGCGTCGTCTGCGAGGTGACCGAGCAAAAGTCGGCGTCGCAGGAAACGCTCTACAATTTCGTCGAGGCGCTCAGGGCCAACGGGTTTCGCATCGCGGTCGACGACTACGGCGCCGAAGAGTCCGACATCAACCGGATCAAGGAGCTCAGGCCTGACATCGTCAAATTCGACGCCAACTGGATCATGCAACTGATGGAGTCCGGCGCCGGCTTCGCGCTGCTGACCGCCATGGTGGCAAGTTTCGAACAGCAAGGCATCCGCACCGTGTTCGAGGGCATCGAGGAGGGCTGGCAGCTTGAACTGGCCGAGAAATCGGGAGCCTCGATGGTGCAGGGATTTGCGCTGGCGCGCCCGGAGCTTGCACCGACCAGCTTTCACGTCTTCGGCAACGAAAGCCAAGTCTTCGGCAAGGAAAGGCAGATGCCGGTGACGGCGCCTGACGCCGGCGCGGCGCCTGCGACCGTCTCGCCTTCGCCGCGGCCGAAACGGGCTTTCGGGCGCAAGGTGGTGCCATGACCAGGCGGCCCGACAGGCGGCGCAATGTCGGCGAGGCAATCTTTGCCGACGAAGTCGGGATCGAATATGGCGTCTATGGCGCGTTCCGGCTGAGGAGCGCCTACCAGCCGATCTTTGCGCCGCGCGGCAGGTTTTTGAAGGCCGTCGCCGTCGAAGGCCTGATCGAGCCGCACCGCGCCGGCAGGCCGGTCGCGCCGCGCGTATTCTTCGAGGGCATCCCCGTGGCGGATCGCCTGTTCGTCGAGACGATGTGCCGGGTACTGCATCTGCGGAATTTCCGCAACATCGGGGTCGGCGGGCTCGACCTGTTCTTCAACTACAATCCGCTGATCAACGATGACCCCGGGCGAGCGCTGGCAGAAATCAGGCTGATGACCAGGCGTCTCGCCGAGTTCGACCTGCACCCCGGCATGCTGGTCTGCGAGATCACCGAGCAGGCGGCTGAAGACAAGGTGCTCGTCAGCCTGGCGCGCGAGATGCGGCGTGACGGCATCCGCATCGCCATCGACGATTTCGGCACCGGGCATTCGACGGAAGAACGGGTCGCTCTTGTCCAGCCCGACATCGTCAAGATCGACGGCACCTGGTTCGCGGAATTCTGCCGCCATGCCGCCGCCGAACGGTTTTTCCGGCCGCTGGTCTCCGCGCTGCATGACCGCGGCGCCAAAGTGCTGGTCGAAGGCATCGAGCAAGCCACGCATCTGCGCGTCGCGCTGGACGGCGGCGTTGACCTGATGCAAGGATTTTACCTTGCCCGGCCGGCGCTGGCCGGCACGGTCTTCGACGAGGAGCCGCTGCCCATCGACAGGCTGCTTGGCATGGCCAACAACGTCGTGCCGTTGTTTGGGTGATCTATCACCGGCGCTGATGGTTGCGCCAAAACAAATCACTGGATGAAGCCGTCGCTGCCAGGATAATTGCCGGTAAAGGCGGCTCCGCCGAGGGGAGCGGCGATGGGAGCAAGAATGACCATACTCTATGGAATGATCGACAGCGGCAATTGCTACAAGCCGCGCCTGTTGATGGCCAAGCTCGGCATCGCTTTCACCAATGTCGAGGTCAGCTCGCACACCGGCGACACGCGCAAGCCAGACTATGTCGCCAAGAACCCGAACGCCATGGTGCCGCTGCTCGAGCTCGACGACGGCCGGCGGCTTGCCGAATCCAACGCCATTCTGCTCTATCTCGCCGAAGGCACGCGGTTGCTGCCGGCCGACAGATACGAGCGGGCATTGGCCTACCAATGGCTGTTCTTCGAGCAATACAGCCACGAACCCTATATCGCGGTGCGCAAGGCGCTGCTGGCCTTTCCCGAACGGGCCAAGGACGCGACACCGGAACGGCTGGCGCTGACGCTGGAGCGCGGCAACAAGGCGCTCGGCGTGATGAACAAGCATCTGGCGGGCAGTGCGTTCTTTGCCGGCGAGGCCTTGAGCGTCGCCGACATCGCGCTCTACGCCTATACGCATACGGCCGAGATGGGCGGTTTTCAGCTCGACGCCTACCCGGCGGTGGCGGCCTGGCTGAAACGGGTCGAGACTGATCCTGGGCATGTGCCGATGGAGTGGCTGGGGTAGTTCTGTCCTTACGGCTACTTCAGGAGGCGGTCATATTCGGAGTGGGTGCCGATCCAAAACCAGACAACGTCATCGTGGTCACGGACAGCTACGGCGCGGTAGTTGAGATCAACCCGCGCCGACCAATAGCGTCCGACCTGTTTGAAATGCAGCGACGGGTGAAACGGATCAGAACGCAGCTTGGCGAAACGTTTGTCCGCCTTTGCTCTGATCGACGAGGGCAGTTTTGCATAAGCCTCCCAGAATAAGGGAGTGGCGACATGATTCACAAAGACCGGGTCCGGCCGGCGCGATGGTCGGCCAAGGCCTGCTCGGCAAGTTTATCCAGCCTGCCAGCCTTGGCGTCGGCTTCGATCTGCCGATCCCACATCTCCGCTTTCAGTGCCTCGAACCAGGCGGCAAATGCCTTCAGTTCCTCAGGGCTCAGTTCGGCGACGGATTTCTCAATCTGTTCAAGCTTGCTCATCGGCTAAAAATACCATGATTGGCACAATAAGGCCAAGGTAGCTGTTTCATCCGGAAATCCGGACAGCAAAAAGGCGGGACAAAATCCCGCCTTCCCATGCATGGTAGCCTGATCGGGAGCGCTTTGGCCGGGCCGGCAGCAATCTGCTGCTTCGGCTTGTCGGGTTCTTTCCGCTCCGGCGCGCTTCTCGCGCGACCGTCAGTACATCCGTGACTTGCCGCGCGCCCCGAGCTATCGCCCGGCGCGCGCCATTCGCAAAATCAGGCTGCCTTGCTCAGAGATCCAGCGGACGACTTGCCAGTGCGGCGGTCCTGCTCGATCTCGAAGTTGATCTTCTGGCCTTCGACCAGGGTCGACAGCCCAGCGCGCTCGACGGCGGAGATGTGGACGAAAACGTCCGCGCCGCCGCTGTCAGGCTGGATGAAGCCGAAACCCTTGGTGGAATTAAACCACTTGACCGTACCTGTTGCCATTTCGATAGTCCTTATACGTTTGCTTTAGCTTGACTGAACCGAAGTCCAGCCGGTTTGTATCGAGATTTTGGAGATAGACGTCAGCAAACGCGAATATCGCGAGGCCCGGATCGATCGGCCGAAATATCAATGGACCTCATATAGTCCGCTTCTCCGCAAAAAACAAGACTGCACGAAAAAAGGCGCTGATGCGGCGCTGCCCAATGGCCGCCCCAATCGCGTGAAAGCGTTGAACGTCGGGCGTTGCGCCGGGTCCAATGGCCTATCGCGCACGCTGCGGGGAAGGATCGTGCCGCCTCCGGGCGTCCGGTTCTGTTTGGGGAGAGGACCATGAAAACTGTCCTGTTTGCCGCCTGCCTGACGCTGGTCGCCGCCCAGGCGCAGGCGATCTCGCGCTATGACCCGGGCCGCATGACCTGCGGCACGGTGCGCGCGACAATCGCACGGGAAGGCGCCGTCATCCTGCGTTATCAGTCGACGCGCACGCCGGGGCTGCCGCTCTACGACCGTTATGTGCGGAGCCAGAGTTTCTGCAACATGGGCGAGGTCAGGGCACGCGCTTCGGTGCCGAGCGCCGATACCAACTCCTGCATCGTCTACAAGTGCAAGCGCGTGGAAACAGACCGGCATTTCCGCCGGCGCATCTTTCCGGACTAGCAATGCCGGCCTCAAAATCCAAAAGAGACCTGCGCCGGCGGCGGCGGACCGACGCGCACGCCTTCCATCGCCAGCATCTTCTCCTTGGTGGTCGAGCCGCCCGGCGCTGAAAAACCGCCGATCTTGCCGCCGGCGGCAAGAATGCGGTGGCAAGGGATGACCAGCGGCACCGGGTTGGCGCCGAGCGCGGCGCCCGTCTCTCGCGCCAGCCCGGCATGGCCGGCGCGCCTGGCCAGTTCGCCATAGGTGGTGGTCTCGCCATAGGCGAGCTTGCGCGCCGCGTCGTAGATGGCGAGGCGGAAATCGTCGACACCGGTGAGATCGACCGGCACACCGGAGAAATCCACATCTTCGCCGGCGGCATAGGCCTTTATCGACGCGATCAGTTCGGCAACCCATTGCGGTCGGGCGCTCGAAGCGGCGTTGCCGGCATGGCGCAGCAACCGCCGTTCCACCGCGTCGCGGCTGCGCTGGGGCAGGCAAAGCCTCGTCAGCCCGGCCTCGCTCCAGGCGATGCCGATGAAGCCGATCATGGTTTCGAAGACGGCGTGGTTGGCGAAGGCTTGAGAGGTGTCTTCCATGATGTGCTCCTTTCCGAACGAACGAACGGCAATCCAGTACATATCGAGAACGAGGTATCGCATTCCAAGGGGTCTGTTGCCACCCGAAAACCATTGGAAATCCCAACTGGCTGCGGATTGCCGGGGGAAAGCCGCTGGTGTAAGGACTTCTTAACAGACGAACCGGACCCGAGCGCGGCTTGCCAGCAAAAATCATCTTTCCCGCGATCGGCGTGATGCTCGCTGCGGCCGGTCTTAGCGGCTGCACTTCGACCGCGCAGACCAAGGCCGTGCCTTCCCTGACTGAAACCGCCGCAGCTGGTAGCGAAGCCGGCTATGCGCTGGCGCTGCCCGACACGGTTTCGGTGCTGCCGGAATCGTCCGGCGTCACGCCTGTCCAGACCGCGGCGCTGGCCGTCGACCCCGCCGCGACCCCCGCCCAGCCAGCGGCCTTTGCCGGCCCGACCCCGTTGGCCGCAACTGCACCTTCAGTCATGACGGCCGATGCCGCGCCAGCCGGCACAGCGCCTGTCTATGCGACCGCCGCCGTTGCGATGCCGGTCACCGGCGAGACAGGCAAGACGATGCCAGGCGTCCAGCAGGTCGCCTACACCCTGCCTGAGAATCCGTCCGCCCTGCTTTCGACCAGCCCTGCCAAACAGTATTCCGCGGGACCGCGCGGCGAGATCGAGCGGCTGATCGAGAAATATGCCGTCCTCTATCAGGTTCCGGCCGATCTGGTGCGCCGCGTCGTCAAGCGCGAGAGCACCTTCAATCCCAAGGCCTACAATCGCGGCCATTGGGGGCTGATGCAAATCAAGCATGCGACGGCGCGCGGTATGGGCTATGACGGGCCGGCGAGCGGGTTGTTCGACGCCGAGACC
The DNA here is from genome assembly GCF_055811435.1 of Mesorhizobium sp. WSM4837. Taxonomy (NCBI): domain Bacteria; kingdom Pseudomonadati; phylum Pseudomonadota; class Alphaproteobacteria; order Hyphomicrobiales; family Phyllobacteriaceae; genus Mesorhizobium; species Mesorhizobium sp. WSM4837. The sequence goes on along the minus strand of NZ_JBVVQE010000030.1, from coordinate 12,394 downwards.
AATCTGAAATATGCGGTGAAATATCTGCGTGGCGCCTGGCTGGTGGCCGGCGGCAACGCCAAGCGCGCCGATCGGCTCTACCAGAGCGGCTATTATTACGACGCCAAGCGCAAGGGCATGCTGGAACAAACCGGCCTGGGCCGCGACCGCAGTCGGCGTCGCCTGCAGCCCGACGCCTGAACGCCATGCCTGAGCCGCGTCCGCCGGCGCCGAACGACATAAGGCTGCGCAAGATCCTCGACGACACGCTCGCCCCGCCGCGCTGGCCGGAAGGTTTCGTCATGCGCGGTTTTGAGGCCGCCGACGCGCTGGCTTTGCATACGCTGCTGACCACCGTCTTCGACGATGGCGCCGACGGGCCGTTCGACGAATGGTGGCCGCGTATTTCAAGCGACGCGGAATTCGACCCTGCCTTGTGTTTCCTGGTCATCGACAGCAAGGGTCGGCTGGCAGGCGCGGCATTGTGCTGGACGAGGGCGTTCGTCAAAGACCTTGCCGTCCACCCCGAGGCGCGTGGCCGAGGCATCGCCGAAGCGCTGATGTGGCACGTCTTCACCGCCTTTCACGCACGCGGCGCTGCGCATGTCGATCTCAAAACCAACACGGTTGAGAATGCTGCCGCGGTCAGGCTCTACGAGCGGCTGGGGATGTTCGAAGTCGACTGGGCGGGGTGAGGAGCGGTTGGCGAAGCCGATCAGCGAGCATCGTGCGGAAACGAAGTGTCCACCAAGGCGGCAGGCGGCATCTTGCCGGCAACCGTTCGGAAGTTAAGCTGCGATCCTGCGGCTTCCGTGCCGCGGGGCGGGGTCTCGACCGAAACCGGAGAAAACACGATGCGGCTTTTACTTTCCAAAACCGGTCTGGCCAAAACCGGTCTGGTGATCCTCGCTCTTCCGCTTCTTGCGAGCGTCGCGCGTGCCGACGAATGCGCCAACGCACAGGACCAGGCGGCCATGAACGAATGCGCCGGCAAGTCGTTCACTGAAGCCGACAAGAAGCTCAACCACGCCTACAGGCAGATCGAGGGTCGGCTGAAGGACGACGCTGCGACGAAGAAGCTGCTGGTCGGCGCGCAGCGCGCCTGGGTCGCCTTTCGCGATGCCGAATGCGCTTTCCAGGGCGGCCCGCCCGATATGGCAGGCAGCATTTATCCGATGGTTATCGCCGGCTGCAAGGAGAGCCTCACCAACATCAGGCTGAAGGATTTTCAGGGCTATCTCAACTGCCAGGAGGGCGACACGAACTGCCCGGTGCCGCCGCAGTAGCCTCTGTCGCTGGCGAAGGCGGAGCCGTTAAGGCCTTATCGCCGGGTTGGGCGTGCAAAATGTCGGAACCCTGCTTCGCGATGCGTCCTTGGGAGGCAAGGTGCGCTGCCGCTTAAGGCGTGCGCCGCCAAAAGCACGGCAGATGGAGATGACGATGATCACCTTTCCCAACGAATCCGCTGAATACCGCGCCGCCCGCGAAACGCTGCTGCAAAAGGAAATCGAGCTGCGCCGCGCCATGGAGGATGTGGCCGTCGCCCGCCGTGCACTGCCGCCGGGTGGGCTGGTGCCACAGGATTATGTGTTCGACGGACTTGGCGCCGACGGCAAGCCGGCCCGCATAAAACTGTCGGAGCTGTTTTCGCCTGGTAAGGACACGCTGATCGTCTACTCGATGATGTTTCCGCGCCATCCGCAGGAGACGCGCGACGTGGCGACAAGCGGCGGCACGGCCAAGCTCGCGCGGGCCGACCAGCCATGCCCGTCCTGCACGGCGCTGCTCGACCAGTTCGACGGCGCCATCGGCCATCTCGAGGCCGCCGGCTTCAATTTCGCGGTTGTGGGCAAGACCGCGCTTGAAAACCTGATCACGCTTGGCCGCGATCGCGGCTGGACGAACATGCGGCTGCTCTCCTCGCCCGGCAACAGCTTCAAGCGCGACTATCACGCCGAGGCCGACGACGGCGCGCAACTTCCGATGCTGTCGGTGTTCCATCGCGACGCCGATGGCATCCGGCATTTCTGGAGCTCGGAGCTTGGCTTCGCGCCGTCCGAACCCGGTCAGGACCCGCGTGCCATCGGCACTTGCGAGCCCTTGTGGAACCTGATGGATTTCACACCGGAGGGCCGGCCGGACTGGAATGAACAGCTGCAATATGCCGGCGCCTGCTGCCACTGAGTGGGCCGTCCCTTCTCCCCTTGTGGGAGAAGGTGGATCGGCGCATAGCGCCGAGACGGATGAGGGGTGCTGGAAGAAATGAGGCGTTGGCAAATGTGCACGGTCTCTGCGCTGATGGGCGGCTCGACCTAGCGCACCGCCAAGCTGGAACACCCCTCATCCGACCGAGCTTCGCTCGGCCACCTTCTCCCACAAGGGGAGAAGGAAGAGCGCAACTTCGCCGCTGGTGTCGCGTTGGACTCTCCGAGGATCACAAACCCGGAGATTTCCTGTGAAAACAAATCTCACGCTTGCCATGGTCGCCTTGCTTGCCGGCGCGCCGGCGGCCTTCGCCCAATCCGCCACGCCGGCCGATATACCTGCTGTCGGCCAAACCAAGATCGACACCGAGACCTTCTCCAGAACCGTCCCCAGCGCCAACCGGTTCGAGATTGAAAGCAGCAAGCTGGCCGAACAAAAGAATGTCGCCGCCGATGTGAAGGATTTCGCCTCGCTGATGGTCAGGGATCACACCAAGGCTGGCGAGGATTTCAAGGCAGCTCTCGAACAGAGCCAGATCACGGCCTCGGTGACAGCGAGCGGCCCGGCTTTGCTGCCGAAACACCAGGCGATGCTGGACCAGCTCAAGAACCTCGATGGCGATGAATTCCAGGCGAAATACATCCTCCTGCAGAGCGAGGCGCACAAGCAGGCGCTGGCGCTGTTTTCAACCTATGCGCAGTCGGGTGAAGATCCGGCGCTGAAGGAATTCGCCAAGAAGACGCTACCGACGCTGCGGGCGCACGAAGAGCGCCTTAAGGATCTGGTGGCCGCTCACAGCTAAGGCATGTCACCCAAACGCATGCCCTCGGGCCTGACTCTGGGCCTGACCCGAGATGCGCAGCGGTTTTGGGAAACGCATAAAAGAGAGCTTAAAGCGCGTCGCGTCGCGCTTTAAGTCGGCGCTCTCTCAGGTGTTTTTGATCTGCTCGACCGCCGTCGCCAGCAGGTCGTTCATGACGCCGCGAATCTGAACATCCGACTGGGCGATGCCCGCCGCGTCGAAATCGGCGCGTATTTTGCGCAACACGTCGTCGTCCCCGGCCTCTTCGAAGTCTGCGCGCACCACCTCTTTCGCATAGGCGTCGGCGTCCTCACCTGACTTGCCGAGCTTTTCGGCGGCCCATAGGCCGAGCAGCTTGTTGCGGCGCGCCATGGCCCTGAACTTCGTGTCCTCGTCCATCGCAAACTTCTTTTCGAAGCCTTCCTGACGGTCTCTCATACTGCTCATAATTTGCCTCGTTCAGGTGTGAGTCTCCGACCTTCATCCGATGGAGAAGAAGAGCGGCGGTAGGGCCCGAACATGGCGTGCATGGATGTCATAAGCAAGACCGGACCGTTCATTCCGCAGGGCAATCGCTTCTGGTTGGCGCTGCCCCTCACCCTCACCCTCTCCCCGTGAAGGATGGGAGAGGGGGTGCCAGCGTTGTGGCTAGGTCCCTTCTCCCCGTTCTTGCCGGGGAGAAGATGCCGGCAGGCAGATGAGGGGCGGCGCCGATATCGACACCCGATAGCTTCGCCCAGAGCCTTCGCACCGATGTGATTTGACGTTGCCGCGCCGTGACCTACTCTCGATTGGCGGGATGAGCCGAGGAGGCGAGCGATGCAGTCACCTTTCAACGGGATTCGGAGCGTCACGTTGGCAGCGGCAGTGATCCTTGCCGCTGGCACCGCAGCTTACGCCCATCACGGCTGGTCGTGGACCCAGGATGGGTTTTTTGAGCTCCGGGGCAAGATCACAGCCATCTATATCGGCAATCCGCACGCCACGCTGGATGTCGACGCCGACGGAGAGGCTTGGCGGGTGGATTTGGCGCCGCCGTCCCGCACGATGGCCGCCGGCTTCACCGAGGAGGTCGCCAAAGTCGGCGACGAGGTGACCGCTATCGGCCACCGCTCGCGCGACGAGACCGAGAAGTGGATGAAAGCAGCCCGCGTCATCGTCAACGGCAAGGCTTATGACGTCTATCCCGACCGCGTCCCGCCGGCGTGAATGGACTGGTACCTCGCCGGCATCGAGCAACTCGCCATCGTAAGGGGGCTGAAGGCCTCCTTCGTCGCCTACCCCATAGTCAATGCGCTGCACATCATGTCGATCGGCGCGCTGCTGACCAGCGTCTGGCTCATCGACCTCCGGATCTTGGGCGCCTTCCGCTCGCTGCCGTACGCGGCGTTCATCGCGCTGCTGCGCCGCACCGCATCTACCGCGTTCGCCGGCGCGCTTGTCACCGGGTCGCTGCTCTTTTCAATCAGGGCGAGGGAATATGCGGCGATGCCGATTTTCCTCACCAAGATGACGCTCATACTCCTCGCCGGCACCAATTTTCTCATTTTCATGCGCCACGCAAAAGGCGGCGACGAGCCGGCCGGCGGGACCGTCACCATCCTGGCTGTGCTTTCGCTGGTGCTGTGGACGTCCGTGCTTTTCGCCGGACGGTTTATCGGGTTTCTGAACTGAGGCGAGATGGGGCACTGGCGTTCCGGAAGCGCGAGATGGTGCGCATCTACGCCGTCAATTCCGGCTTACACAATGCCATCAAGTGGGTAGATGCGAAGCACTTAAGCGTTGACCTGCCGACGCACAGCTTCGTGCCGGTGGCCTCATGGCGATGGAGTTTGACATCGAGATCGAGTGTTCGCGGGGGCGTGAAACGGTATCGGGAATGGAATATCCCTTTTGGCTTTTCCATCAATTGGCCTCGCGAACGGCTGGGCTAAGGTAATGAAGATACTTTCCCACCCTCAAGACCAGCGGACCATCGGCGCCCGCCGGATCATCTGGAACTTGGTGGGTTTCGTCCCCTATGCCGTCGGATTGGCTCGAACAGCTATCTCAGAGAACTGTGGTTTGATTAAAATATCTAACCTGAATCATATCCTTCTAATTGACACCGCGGTACAATAGGCAAGATTAAACCGGAATTTCGGAAACCCGGAAGAGCGAGAAAATCGGTGAAAGCCTTTATTAGTTACGCACGAGAACGCGAGAAGAATGCGAAAGAGATTTTCTTCATTTGTCAGAGGTTGGAGTTGACGTTTTTTTGATAAGGTGTCACTTTCACCCGGAGACGACTGGAAGAAAATATTAAAAGAAGGCATTGAAAAATCTGATTTAACCATACTCTTGTGTCTAAAGAAACTTCTAGTAAGACTGGAGAATTGCAAAGAGAGATAAGAATAATTCTTGATGAATCGACCAGAAGGCCTCCTGGGCAAACTTATCTAGTGCCTATTCGTGTTGGAAAACCGTCACTGCCAAGCGACTTGTCTCATCTTCAATATTTTGACTATGGCTCAGGTGGGTGGGCAAAAACGTTACTTAATTCTGCGAAATCTGTGGCCAAGAGACTCGGTGAAGATTATATAATAGATAATATTCACGCATATCTTGGAAAACTGGATGGAGATAATCCGACAATTATTGAGAAGATATCTGAGAAAAAGAAACGATATAATATCGATATCGAATTTGTCCAATATAGAGACTCTTCAAACTACTTTCGATTTGTAAACTCTAACATTTTGGCGATTATTACGATTTTTTGAGGGGGATGACTGGTTGGGAGGGGCGCTCTGGCAAGTCGGAGTTGAGCATTTATGTGCGTGAGCATTTTAGTAGAAATGGAATAATATCCCTCCAAAAATCATATGGTGACTATTGGTCCGGGGCTGCGCATCCTAACCATTCACTGACGACGTTCAATTTCGGTGGGGAGGATTGTGGGCTCGTACAATTCGAAGACCTGTTCGAAGTTTCTGAAGCCGAAGCAGTGAAAATCTTAAAGAGATGTGATGATATATTTCTGTTAAACTCAAAATCTATCGGAGATGATTCCGACGAGTTTGACTTTAGTCTTTCGCAGTTTGTTGACAGTGAGTACAGGACGGCCCTCTCAATGCTCAAGAATTTCAATATTGACGATAGGGGGATTACATTCAATTTTGGTACTGATACTGGTCTTCCCCATGTTCTCGGCGAACAGGACGTTTTAGTGCCGTGGTCTATTTGGAAATACGACGTCAATAGATTTCATGGGAAGACCAAGATCGCAAAATTCATTAATGCCGCTATGAATCCTTTCGGCTAAATATCATCCAGGCAACGCAATCGTTTGAGGGCGGGCCGCCCTATGGCCATCTCCCCCACAAGGAGGGAGATTGGCTAATCACCTAGGCAAAATACTCCTGCAGCGGCCGCACTTCCAAGCTCCCCGCCCTTAGCGCTGCGATCGCCTCCGCCACTGCCGCAGCCCCCGAGAGCGTCGTGTAATACGGCACCTTCTGCATCAGCGTGGCGCGGCGCAGCGATTTTGAATCCGACACCGCCTTCTGGCCGTCCGTGGTGTTGAAGACGATCTGCACCTGGCGGTTGCGGATGGCGTCCTCGATGTGCGGGCGGCCTTCCAGCACCTTGTTTATTTTCTCGGCAGCGACGCCGTTCTCGGCGAGGAAGCGGGCGGTGCCCGAGGTGGCCATTACCTTAAAACCCTGGCCGGCGAGGCGCTTGACCGCCGGCAGGATGCCCTTCTTGTCCTCGTCGCGCACCGAGACGAACAGCGTGCCGGCGCGGGGGAGATCAACACCCGCTCCCAGCTGGCTCTTGGCGAAGGCCAGCGCGAAGTCGCGGTCGAGGCCCATGACCTCGCCGGTCGACCGCATTTCCGGGCCGAGCAGGATGTCGACGCCGGGGAAACGGGCAAAGGGGAACACCGCTTCCTTGACCGCGATATGGCCGGGATTTCTGGGGTCGGGCATGGCGCCGTAATGGGCGAAGGCGTCTTCCAGGCTCTCGCCGGCCATGATGCGGGCGGCAATTTTCGCGATGGGGCGGCCGATGGTCTTGGCGACGAAGGGCACGGTGCGCGACGCGCGCGGGTTGACCTCGAGCACGTAAACGGTGCCGTCCTTGATCGCGTACTGCACGTTCATCAGGCCGCCGACATTGAGCGCGCGGGCAAGTGCGGCTGTCTGGCGCTCCAATTCGTCGACGAGCTCCGACGGCAGCGAGTGCACCGGCAGCGAGCAGGCGCTGTCGCCCGAATGGATACCGGCCTCCTCGATGTGCTCTAGGATGCCGGAGACGAAGGTCGACTTGCCGTCGCACAGGCAGTCGACATCGACCTCGATGGCGCCACTGAGATAGGTGTCGAACAGCAGCGGGTTCTTGCCCAAGAGCGTGTTGATCTGGCCTGTCTTGTCGTTGGGGTATTTCTGCTTGATGTCCTCCGGCACCAGGCCGGGCACGGTGTCGAGCAGGTAGGATTGCAGCATGCTCTCGTCGTGGATGATCTGCATGGCGCGGCCGCCGAGCACATAGGACGGGCGCACCACCAGCGGGAAGCCGAGCTCGCCGGCGACGAGGCGGGCCTGCTCGACCGAATAGGCGATGCCGTTCTTCGGCTGGCTGAGGCCGAGCTTGTGCAACAGCTTCTGGAAGCGGTCGCGGTCTTCGGCGAGATCGATCATGTCGGGCGAAGTGCCGAGGATCGGGATGCCGGCCTTCTCCAGCGCATCCGCCAGCTTCAGCGGCGTCTGGCCACCGAATTGGACGATGACGCCGACCAGTTCGCCCGACGCCTGCTCGGCGCGCAGGATCTCCAAAACGTCCTCCGGCGTCAGCGGCTCGAAATATAGCCGGTCCGAGGTGTCGTAGTCGGTCGACACGGTCTCCGGGTTGCAGTTGACCATGATCGCCTCGAAGCCGGCGTCGCGCAGCGCAAAGGCGGCGTGGCAGCAGCAATAGTCGAACTCGATGCCCTGGCCGATGCGGTTCGGGCCGCCGCCGAGGATGACGACTTTTTTCCGCGACGAGACCTGCGCCTCGTTGGCGAGCGCGCCGGCGAAGGGAACCTCATAGGTCGAGTACATGTAGGCGGTCGGCGAGGCGAACTCGGCGGCGCAAGTATCGATGCGCTTGTAAACCGGATGAACGTCGAGCTTTTCGCGTATCTTTTGAACCTCTTCGACGTCTTTCCTGACCAGGGACGCGAGGCGGGCATCGGAGAAACCCATCGCCTTCAGCATGCGCAGATTGGCGGCGTCTTCGGGAATGCCGTGCTCGCGAATGCGGGCTTCCATGTTGAGGATGCCGGCGATCTGTTCGAGGAACCACGGGTCGATCTTGCACATGGCGTGCACGTCTTCCAGCGAGGTGCCCATGCGGATCGCTTGCGCCACCATGCGCAGCCGGTCGGGCGTCGGCGTGCCGAGGGCAGCGCGAATGGCGTTGCGGTCGTCGGCGTGGCTGGCTGCGCCGTGCGCGATGCCGGGGATCTCGATCTCGTCGAGGCCGGTGAGGCCGGTTTCCAGTCCGCGCAGCGCCTTCTGCAGCGATTCCTGAAAAGTGCGGCCGATGGCCATGACCTCGCCGACCGACTTCATCGCGGTGGTCAGCACCGGCTCGGCGCCGGGGAATTTCTCGAAGGCAAAGCGCGGGATTTTTGTGACGACGTAATCGATCGACGGCTCGAACGAGGCGGGCGTTGCGCCGCCGGTGATGTCGTTCTCCAGCTCGTCCAGCGTGTAGCCGACGGCGAGCTTTGCCGCGATCTTGGCGATCGGAAAGCCGGTCGCCTTGGAGGCGAGAGCCGACGAGCGCGAGACGCGCGGGTTCATCTCGATCACCACCAGGCGGCCGTCGGCCGGGTTGACGGCGAACTGCACGTTGGAACCGCCGGTCTCGACGCCGATCTCGCGCAGCACCGCGATCGAGGCGTTGCGCATCATCTGGTACTCCTTGTCGGTCAAGGTCAGGGCAGGGGCGACGGTGATCGAGTCGCCGGTGTGCACGCCCATCGGGTCGATGTTCTCGATCGAGCAGACGATGATGCAGTTGTCGGCCTTGTCGCGGACAACCTCCATCTCGTACTCCTTCCAGCCGAGCACGCTTTCCTCGATCAGCACTTCGGTGGTCGGCGAGGCGTCGAGGCCGGACTGGACGATCTCGTAGAATTCGGCGCGGTTGTAGGCGATGCCGCCGCCGGTGCCGCCCATGGTGAAGGACGGGCGGATGATGGCGGGCAGGCCGACATGGTCGAGCGCCTGTGCGGCGATCGCCATGCCATGGCTGATGTAGCGCTGCTTGCGGTCGCCCTCGCCGAGGTTCCAGCGCGTTTCGAGCGCGTCGAGCGCGGCGTCGAGGTTTTCGGGCTTCTCGGCCTTCAGCGCGGCGCGTTCAGCCTCGTGCGTCTTGCGGTCGGCATTCTTGACGTCGGTGGCGTTGGCCAGCATCGATTTCGGCGTTTCCAGGCCGATCTTCTTCATCGCCTCGCGAAACAGCGCCCGGTCCTCGGCCTTGTCTATTGCCGTGGCGTCGGCACCGATCATCTCGACATTGTAGCGCTCGAGCACGCCCATGCGGCGCAGCGACAGGGCGGTGTTGAGCGCGGTCTGGCCGCCCATGGTCGGCAGCAGCGCGTCCGGCCGCTCCTTGGCGATGATCTTGGCCACCACTTCCGGCGTGATCGGCTCGATATAGGTGGCGTCGGCCAGTTCCGGGTCGGTCATGATGGTGGCCGGGTTGGAATTGACCAGGATGACGCGAAAACCCTCTTCCTTGAGCGCCTTGCAGGCCTGGGTGCCGGAATAGTCGAATTCGCAGGCCTGACCGATGACAATGGGGCCGGCCCCGATGATCAGGATCGACTTGATGTCGGTGCGTCTTGGCATATCGAGGGTCCGTTCGGCAGGCGGCTTGCACGAAAAACCGGACGGGAAGACCCGGCCGGTTGTGCTCGCGATTCTGGTATCAGGCTAGGAGGGCCTTATAGGGAAGAGTTTTGCCGGATGTAACCCCCTAAAATGCGGAGAGTAGGGCAGTAGGGCAGTAGGGCAGTAGGGCAGTAGGGCAGTAGGGCAGTAGGGCAGTAGGGCAGTAGGGCAGTAGGGCAGAGGCTCGAGCGCCCTTTAAACATATTGCCCTACTGCCCTACTGCCTTATTCCCCTTAGCCACCAATCCCCCAGCGCCAACTGATCCGTGATCTCGAAGCGCTCGGCAACGCCGACACGGATGATGTTCAGGCTGCCCTCGCGGGTGTAGCGGAATTCACCTGATGCATTCGAGCCGGCGGGCCGACCGGCCTGGAATCTGATGACGCGGGTGCCGCCATCGGGCCAGGTCACGGTGACCTCGGCTTTGTCGCCCGTGTGGACAACGCCTGCCTTGCAGCTGGTCATCGGCTGGCCGACATGGCGCGCGCAAGGAATTTCGTTGCGGGCACCCAGCGCCGGCGCGGGCCTGCCTGGCGGCTGCAGCCGCGCAACGGTTTGCGCGTTGGCCGGAGGCGCCGCATTGGCGGCGCGATTGCGGATGGGCTTGTCCGCTGCCGCGGGCGCCTGCGTCTCGCCGGCCGAAGGATTTTCGCTGGCAAAAAGCGCCAGGCGGTAAGCATCCTCGATAGCCACCCTGCCGATTGCCTCAACGGCAGTCATCGTGGGTTCGTGACCGGTCGCATCCAGGCGCGCCGTCAGGTCCGGCGGTGGCTGATCTGCAGTTGCCGGGTTCGAGTCGCCGGCTGCCGCGGCCGTGCTTTCGCCGGTCGCTTCGATGTCCGCATCCGTAACGGCCGCCGGATTCTCGGGGTTCAGGTAGCGCGCGGGAGCCCATCCCGCCAGTTGCGGGTTGTCGATTTCTGCAACCTTGCACCAGCGGTGGCCATTGACGTCGTTGCAGCCGAGATTGTTGACGCTCGTGCCATTCGGCAGCCGAGCCTTGATCTTGCCCATCGCCGATGCCGTGGCGCGGACGTTCAGGAGATCGCCCGGAGCGAGGTCGGTCACGATGGAGACGAACGGCGCTTCCTCGGCCCTGGCCGGCAGCAGCGCCGTCAGCAGGAGAGGGGCGGCAATCAGCAGCGTCGTCCGGAGCGTAACTGTGCGCCTCATCATTTTGGCCGTGGGCGATAGAAGCATTTCCGTAGGCGCGGCCAGGCACGGAATCACCACCGCATTCCAGGACGATTCTATAAGCGACGACATGGCGCTATGTAAGCCGGAAAATGCGGCTGGGGAATGGTGTTCGGTCCGCGGCATGAGCAAGCTCAGCGTGCGGCATGAACGCGTTGCGTTCAGCCTAGCGGCATGAACGCGTCCCGCGTTCAGCCGGACATGAACGCGTTGCGCGTTCAGCCGGACATAAATCCGGTGCGCAGCGCGTAGGCCCATTCCGGCCGTCCCGCCTGTTCGGCCTGCCGCGCTGCCGCCTCATGGTCATAGTCGACGGCGATGGCTTCGAAGCGGTCGGAGCGGCTCGGCCCACCCAATTCGACGATGCCGTAGCGTGCATGCGGAGAGCCTTGCTCGGAGACATGCGCCGGTGGCGTGTCGTCGCCATAAGCGGGGCAGCCGATGCTGCCCGGATTGAAGACCACCGGGCCGTCGGGGATACGGATCAGTTCGCTGCGGTGGCTGTGGCCACACAGCACGATGCGGCAAGCCGGATCGAGCGCGGCCAGCCGCCGCTTGATGGCGACTAGCGGCGCGCGGACCAGCCGGCCGTCGGCCATCGTATCGGTCAGGTATTTTTCGTCATGGTCGGGTCTGGCATGAAAGGCGGTCACTGTTGGGGCGACCTCCAGCGTGAGCGGCAAGGCCAACAGTGCCTCGCGCTGGACCGATGTCAGCCGTTCCTGCGCATAGCGGTCGGACGGCCACATGGCTTCATCCGCGGTATCGCGGGCGACGCGGCGGTCGTGGTTGCCGCGCACTGTCGGCAGGGCGAGCGCTTCAAGCCGCTCCATGGTTTCGCGCGGCCAGAGCGGGCCGGAGACGCAATCGCCGAGATTGACTGTAAGATCGGCACCACCGCGCTGCCGCAGATCGTCGAGCACGGCGTCCAGGGCGAGGATGTTGCCGTGGATATCGGCGAGAACGGCAATGCGCATGGGAAGCTCCGTTGGCAGGGCAGCGTTTCCTCGCCCTCGCGAAGCGGGGGAGAACTGACCGCCCCCGGGTCTTGCCTTTGGCAAGCCCGAGGACAGGCTCCGCGGCCGGAGAGGGGCTCTTCGCAGAGCCGCGTCGATAAAATGAAGCTTCTTTGAACGATTGGAGAGCGTCAAGGCCCCTCTCCGTGGGGGGGGGGGGGGGGGCCCCCCCCCCCCCCGGGGGGGGGGGGGGGGCCGCGGGCGGGGCGGGGCGGGGGGGCGGGGGGGGGGGGGGGGGGGGGGTGGGGGGGGGGGTTTTGTAAATAAAGAA
>NZ_JBVVQE010000029.1:0-81856 GCF_055811435.1 Mesorhizobium sp. WSM4837 | reverse complement strand
GGTGTGTTTTTGTTGTCGGCGCCGTGGCCCATCTTTGTTTCGGGTTGTGCGTTCCCTCTTTGTTTTTCTTTGTTTTTTCCCCCCCGCTCTGGCCGGGGGGGCGGGGGGGGGTGCCGGCCCCCCCCCCCGGAAAGGTCGCCGCCCATGATGCGGCGACTGGCCTGCGACACCGAGTCGATGCGCTTCAGCGCCGCGCGGCCGACGAAGAACCAGATCAAAATTCCGCCAAGCGCCATCATGCCGAGCGCCAACGTCAAGGCGCGGCGGATGACGGCGCGGAACCGCTCAGGCTCGCCGAGATCGCGGCCGACCAGCATGATCATCTGGTTCGGCAGGCGCAGCACCAAGGCAATGGCGTTGTGGCCCTTCTCGCCTTCGACCTGGACTTCGCTCTGGCTGGGTTCGTTCGGGTCGGCGATCGGGTTGCGTTGCCGCTCGAGCTCGCCCTCGCCAAAGCGCCGGTAGGAAAACGGCTCCGTCGTCCAGCCCTCGGCCACGAGAACGCCGGGTTCCAGGCTCTGCACGTTGCCGGTCAGGATCTGGCCGTTGGCATCGGCGATCAAATAGAGATTGGCGCCGGGCTGGCGGGAACGCTGCTCGACCACCCGGACCAGCAGCGGCAAGCCGCCGCGCTGATAGACCCGGGCGAGGCCGAGCACCTCGTCGTTGATGGTCTCCTGCGTCTGGCCGGTCAGCATGCGCGCCGACAGCGAGGTCATGTAGAAGACGAGCAGCACCGCACAGATGGCGAACAGCAGGAGATAGAGCGCCGAAAGCCGCGCTGCCGTCGTCTTCATGATGGCCGGCATGGAAAGGGCCATGCTAGCCGCTCTTGAGCATATAGCCGGCGCCACGAACTGTGTGCAGGATGGGCTTGTCGAAGCCCTTCTCGATCTTGCCGCGCAGCCGCGAGACGTGAACGTCGATGACGTTGGTCTGCGGATCGAAATGATAGTCCCAGACATTTTCCAGCAGCATGGTGCGCGTCACCACCTGGCCGGCATGGCGCATCAGATATTCCAGCAGGCGGAATTCGCGCGGCTGCAGCGTAATCTCGCGGGCGGCGCGCCGCACCGAATGCGACAGCCTGTCGAGTTCGAGATCGCCGACCCGGTAAACGGTTTCGGCCTCCCTGGCGCTGGCGCGGCGGTTCAGCACCTCGACCCGGGCCAGCAGCTCGGAAAAGGCATAGGGCTTGGTCAGATAGTCGTCGCCGCCGGCGCGCAAGCCGGTGACCCGGTCGTCGACTTCGCCGAGCGCCGACAGGATCAGCACTGGCGTAGTCTTGCCTCGGGATCTAAGACCGGCGATGACCGACAGGCCGTCGCGGCGCGGCAGCATGCGGTCGACCACCATCACGTCATAGTCGCCGGAGTCAGCGAGCGCGAAGCCGGTTTCGCCGTCGCCGGCGACATGGGCGGTATGCCCGGCCTCGGTAAAGGCTTTCTGGAGGTAATCGGCCGCTTCGCGATCGTCTTCTATGACGAGAATCTTCATGGGACCGTTATACGCGATTTCGCTGGAAGAATGAGTGGCCGGCATAGACATCATGGCCTCGAGGTGCATCGCCAACAAAATAATTCAAGAAGGAGCGGTAAGTATTTGTTTTATAACGTTATTGGCGTCGAGCCGCCGCATCCTCGGATTTGGGCGACATGCTTTGTTGTTTGAGCATGTCGTCATCCCAAAACCGCCTCACACTTTGGGCGACTGCTCTGTTGTTCGAGCGGCAGCGGGCGATGGGCGCCCGCTGCCGCTGGGGCGGAACACGATGACTGACTAACGTATTCAAGCCCGGTGCTTTCCCATGCGACGGTTCGGGGTGTTTGAAACCGCCGCATCGGAAAAGTCTGGAACGTCAGCCCTTGGCGACAGGCAGCGCGACGAAGCGGTTGCTGTCGTCGCGGGTGATCTGCATCAGCACCGCCTTGCGGCCCGACTTCACCGCGTCGGCCATGGCCTTGGCGACGTCCTCGGTGCCATTGACCTCCGTCGAATTGACCGAGGTGATGACATCGCCGGGCTGGATGCCGCGATCGGCGGCATCGCTGTCGGGATCGACATCGGTCACCACAAGCCCTTTGCCATCGTCGGACCTGGTGACGGTGAGACCGAGGTCGGCCAGCGTATCGGCCTTTGGCGGAGCGGAAGGCTGCTGGTCGGCCGAAGCCTGCTTGTCACTCGAAGGCAGCGTGCCGAGGTCGACCTTGACCGTTTCACTCTTGCCGTCACGCCACAGCGTGACGTCGACCGGCTTGCCGGGCGGGTAGGCGCCGATCAGACGGGCGAGTTCCTTCGGCGACGCGACGTCCTTGCCGTCCACCTGAGTGATGACGTCACCAGCCGATATGCCGGCCTCCTTGCCGGGACCATCGTCCTGGGCGCTGGAAACGAGAGCGCCCTTATCGGACTTCAGCCCGAGCGATTCGGCGATTTCGGAGGTGACCGGCTGGATCTCGACGCCAAGCCAGCCGCGCTGGACGGTGCCGTCCTTCATCAGATCCTGAACGACCTGTTTGGCGGTCGAGGCGGGAATGTCGAAGGCAATGCCGACGCTGCCGCCGGACGGCGAGAAGATCGCAGTGTTGATGCCGACGACCTGGCCATTGAGGTTGAAGGTCGGGCCACCCGAATTGCCGCGGTTCACCGAGGCATCGATCTGGATGAAGTCATCATAAGGACCGGCGCCGATGTCGCGACCACGGGCCGAGACGATGCCGGCGGTGACCGTGCCGCCGAGGCCGAACGGATTGCCGACGGCCACGACCCAGTCGCCGACGCGAACCTTTGAATCGTCGGCGAAGTCGACATAGGTGAACTTGCCGTCGCCTTCGACCTTGAGCACTGCGAGATCGGTGCGCGGATCTGTGCCGACCAGCTTGGCGTCGAGCTCCTTGCCGTCATGCATCACCACCGTGAAGGACGAGCCCTCTCCGACGACATGGTTGTTGGTGACGAGGTAGCCATCCTCGGAGATGAAGAAGCCGGACCCTTGAGCGACCGGCCGCGGCTGGCGGTCACCACGTCCGAAACGTCGCATCCCATCCCGGCCATCCTGATCGCCAAAGCCACGGAACTCCCTGAAGAAGCGGCGCAATTGCGGATCGTCGGGGAGATTGCCGAAGGCGTCGGGCAGGTCGGAACCATCGTCGGCGGTCGATTCTATCTTGGCTTTGACGCGGACACTGACGACCGCCGGCGAAACGCGCTCGACCACGTCGGCGAAGCTCGGGACCTGAGGCGCCTCGACACGCACGGCCTCGGCCAGGACGGGGGCTGTCCCGGTGGCAACCGCGCCGAAGCCGATCGCGCCGGCAATGGCCACTGATGCGGCGGCAGCCATCAGGCGTTTGCGGGTGCGGGAATTTGAATTGGGGGCAATATTCATGGGTCTCGTATCCTCTTTCAAGGGATGCGCTTCGGTCGGCATCCTCGGGCAAGAGAAATAGAGGCGCGCACATTACGGCGCCATTTCCAGTGCATGAAACTTTGGTAATGTTTGCAGGCACCAACCCTTTGGTTGCCCCCTCCCGTTGCCCTATGTTGTACACAGTTCAGCACAAGGCTTTCACCATGACCGCAAGCGCCACCATGACGATTCGGGTTTCGTCCGAAACCAAGCTGAAGCTGGAGCGGATCGCCGCCGACACGCGGCGCAGCAAATCCTTCCTCGCGGCCGAGGCGATATCGGCCTATGTCGATCGCGAGCTTGAGATCATCGAAGGCATCAAACGCGGCATGGCCGATGCGGCAGCTGGCCGTGTCGTGCCGCACGACGAAGCCATGGCGGAAATCGACGCCATCATCGAAGCGTCGGAAGCCAGGCGCGCAGACAAGGCTTGAAGCGGTTCGTCACCTGGTCGCGAGACATCGTGACACGGCCGTGGTCTTGGCGGCGGGGCGGCCGGGCCGAATTAGTTACCCAGCACCTTGTCCAACGCTGCCTTCTCCTCGGCTGTGAGCATGGCCGCAGGCGCCGATCGGCGCGACCGGGCGGTCAGCACGATGAAAATCCCGCCGGCAAGCAGCAGAAGGACCGGCGTGCCCCACAACAGCGCATTGCGCAGGCTGAAGCGCGGCTTCAACAGCACGAACTCGCCGTAGCGGGAAACGATGTAGTCGATCACCTGCCGGTCGGTATCGCCGGCGACCAGGCGCTGGCGCACCAGCACGCGCAGGTCGCGGGCAAGGTCGGCATCGGATTCGTCGATCGACTGGTTCTGGCAAACCATGCAGCGCAGCTCTTCCGAAAGCGTCCGCGCCCGCGCCTCGAGCGCCGGGTCGGCCAAAACCTCGTCCGGCTTCACCGCAAGTGCGGCGCCAGCAAACAACAGCGTCAGCAGCAGGATCAGGGAGGCCAGTGAAGTTTTTCTTGCGGTCATGGCAGGGTCGCCGAAGGCATGGCGCCCGCCGATCTGCGGCGGCGCGACGGTGCGCCGACGCGCAGCCGCCGGTCCATCAGCGACATCGCAGCACCTGCCATCATGACAAGGGCGCCGCCCCAGATCAGCGTCACCAGCGGCTTCCACCACAGCCGCACCACGACGGAGCCGTCGGTCGCCTCGTCGCCAAGCGATAGGTAGAGCTGGCTAAAACCGATCGTCTTGATACCCGACTCGGTCGTCGTCATCTGCCGGACCGGATAGGAGCGCTTGGACGAGGTGATCACGGCGGTGGTGCTTCCATCGGCGCCGAGCAGGGCGAAGCGGCCGCGATCCTCGCTGTAGTTAGGCCCCTGGGCCGGATAGAGCCCTTCGAAGCGCAGTGTGTGGCCGGACAGTTGCACGGTCTCGCCGGCACGCATCGACAGTATCTTCTCGGTGCCGAAGCAAAGTGTGCCGACGATGCCCAGCGTCGTCAGCCCAAGACCGAGATGGGCGAGCGCGGTGCCGAAGACCGAACGCGGCAGGCCGGCGAAGCGCGTGAGCATGACGCCGGGCGCGACACTGCCAAGGCCGGACTTGACGGCAATATCGGTGAGCGCGCCGCAGATCAGCCAGAAAGCCAGGCCGACGCCAAGTGCTGCGAACACCGACGCGCCGTCGATGAACAAGGCCGTCACCAGCACGGCCAGAAGCGCGGCGGCGAAGGCCGCCATCAGCCGCTGGGCGACGGCGAAAATGTCGCCGCGCTTCCAGGCCAGAAGCGGCCCGAACGGAACCGCGACCAGGAGCGGCACCATCAGCGGGCCGAACGTCAGGTTGAAGAACGGCGCGCCGACCGAAATCTTGTCGGCCGAAACGGCCTCGACGACCAGCGGATAGAGCGTGCCGATCAGCACGGTGGCGGTGGCCGTGGTCAGGAACAGATTGTTGAGGACCAGCGCCCCTTCGCGCGAGATCGGATGAAACAGGCCGCCGGCCGTCAACCTCGAGGCGCGAAAGGCGAACAACGCCAGTGATCCGCCGATGAACAGTGTCAGGATGCAGAGAATGAACACGCCGCGCGTTGGATCGGTGGCGAAGGCGTGGACGGAGGTGAGCACGCCGGAGCGCACCAGGAAGGTGCCGAGCAGCGACAGCGAGAAGGTCAGGATCGCCAGCAACAGTGTCCAGATCTTCAGGGCCGAGCGCTTTTCCATGACGATCGCCGAATGGAGCAGCGCGGTGCCGGCCAGCCAAGGCATGAACGAGGCGTTCTCGACCGGATCCCAGAACCAGAAACCGCCCCAGCCAAGTTCGTAATAGGCCCAGTAGGAACCCATGGCGATGCCGCCGGTCAGGAACATCCAGGCGACCAGCGTCCATGGCCGCACCCAGCGCGCCCAGGACGCGTCGATGCGGCCTTCGATGAGGGCGGCGACCGAGAAGGAAAAGCAGATCGAGAAGCCGACATAGCCGAGATAGAGCAGCGGCGGATGGATGGCGAGGCCGAGGTCCTGCAGGATCGGGTTGAGATCGCGGCCCTCGATCGGCGCCGGATTGAGCCTGGCGAACGGGTTGGACGTCGCCAGGATGAACAGCAAGAAGGTGGCGCCGATCGCGCCTTGCACGGCCAGCACGTTGGCTCGAAGGGTCGCTGGAAGATTGCTGCCGAAAGCAGCGACGAGCGCCCCGAAGAAGCTCAGGATCAGCACCCAGAGCAGCATCGAGCCCTCGTGATTGCCCCATGTGCCGGTGATCTTGTAGATCAGCGGCTGCAGCGAATGCGAGTTGTCCCAGACGTTGGCCACCGAAAAGTCGGACGTCGCATAGGCCGTCGCCAACGCCGCGAAGGACAGAGCGGTCAAGGCGAAGCCGGTCACCGCGACCGGACCGCCGACGGCCATCATCTTCTGGCTGTTGATACGCGCGCCGAACAGCGGCACCAGCGCCTGTACCAAAGACAGCGCGAACGCCAGGACCAGTGCGAAATGTCCGGTTTCAACCATTGTGGCCAAGCCCGCCAGGTTTTTGCTTTGCCGCAGGGTCTTGCCGCAAAATCGTGGGAACCCTCGGGTCAAGCCCGAGAGCAGGCTTTTGCGGAACCTGCTTAGTCACTTTTTGCTCTCCTGCCACACGCCTCTGGACTTGAGGCCGTCGGCCACCTCCTTGGGCATATAGTTCTCGTCGTGCTTGGCCAGCACGCTGTCGGCGACGAAGACGCCGTCCGGGCGAAAAATGCCTTCAGTGATGACGCCCTGCTCCTCGCGGAAAAGGTCGGGAAGAATGCCGGTGTAGGTGACCTTGACCTGCTTCTGGTTGTCGGTCACCGAAAAGGCGACGGTGGTCCCCTGACCGCGCTCGATCGTGCCTTTTTCGACGAGGCCCCCGAGCCTGATACGCTGCCCGGGCTGCAGGCTGGCGGTGGTCAGATCGGCGGGCATGTAGAAGTAGGAGGCCTTCTGGCCGAGCGCATAGAAGGTCAGGCCGGTGGCGGCACAGAGGAAGGCCAACCCTCCGGCGATCACCGACAGTCTTTTCTGCTTGCGCGTCATTTCTTACTCCGTCGCCGTCAGGCCAAGCGAGGCGGCAAAGGCGGTGAATTTCTTCGCTTCGTCACTATCGGAGCCAAAAACGGCGATACCGCGATTGAGCGCGTCGCGCGCCTGATCGGCCTTGCCCAGCACGACATAGGAACGAATAAGCTGCATCCATCCTTCCACATCGCGCGGGTTTTGCCGCAGTTTTTCGTCAAGCCCCGCAACCATGGTGTTGATCATCGCTTCCTTATCCTGCGGCGACATCGACGAGGCGGCGTCGACATCCCCGGCGTTCGGGCCTTTTGCAGGCACTCCCGAAGCGACGCTGCGCCTGGCGGTTTCGGCCAGTGCCTGCTCGACGGCGCCGCGCCAGGGCGAGTCCTGTGGCAAGGCCGCGAGCATTTTCTGCCAGCCAATCGTCGCCTCCTCGATGCGGCCTTCCTGCGCCATGCCCATCGCCAGATAAAAGCTGGCCTTCGGATTCGCCGGATCGAGCTTCAGCGCCGCCTCGAGGGCTGCCTGGGCATCGGCCGAGACAATGCCGCCCGCTTCGCTGGCAATCGCCTCGCCGAGGCCAGCCTGGCGGGCTGCGCTGTCGCCGTCGAGGCGAATAGCGTTGCGGTACGCCGTGACTGCGTCGGAGAACCGCTGCATGCGCAGATAGATTGGCGCCAGGACGTCCCAACCCTTGCCATCGGACGGGTTGGCGGCAAGGTGGGCCTCGGCGCGTGCCACCAGTTCGTCGACCGAACTGTCGGCGGGATTCTTGGCCAGCCGCTCGCTGAGCGGCTGCGACGGCAGATCGGGCGAGCCGAGTTGGCTGTACAAGCCCCAACTGACCAGCGGAACCGCCAGGACCGCAGCCGTCGCGACCAGCCTGGTCGCCATCGACGGCTGCCGCGCCGCTGCCTTGTCGGCGGCATTGTCGAGGCGAAGGATGCGGCGGGCGATCTCCGCACGCGCCTCTTCGGCCTCGGCCGGCTGGATCAGGCCACGCGCCACGTCGCGGTCAAGCTCGGACAGCTGGTCGCGATAGACTTCAAGGTCATGATCGCTGCTTGGCGAACCACCCTTCGGGCCGCCGGCCAGTGGCAGCAGCACCGCCAGGCTTGCACCCAGCGTGAGAATGGCGGCTATGACCCAGAACAGCATGCTTCTTCCAATAACGGCAGAGCCCTGCCCTGCCAACACAGGCGTCCTGCGACGCTTTGACGGCAGATGTGTCGCATGTCCTTGATTGATGTCAACCGGACCTAAAGCGCGTCGCGTTCGACCGGCGTCATGCGACGCACCTTAGATAGTTGTTTTCATGCATATCGTCATCGCAAGATCGCTGCACACCCTCGAGTCAGGCCCGAGGGCATGCTTTTGCGCGATTCTTGTTTTTATGCATGTCGTTTTCGCAAAACCGCTGCACACTTTTGCGCGACATGCATTATCCGGCCGGTCGTTACGTCAGCGGCGTCCAGCTGCCATCGGCGTTGCGGCAAGCGGTTCCGCGCGCGGTGGCGCCGGCGGCGCCGGTAAACACCGTATGGGTGTATTGTCGGCAGTCCTGCGAGCCGACACGATAGGGCTGGGCGGGCACGACTTCACCGTAATGCGCCGACCGATCGCTCTTCCACGTCACCTTCTGGCTGCTCGCCGTGTACTCGAGCGCCCTGTATTCCGCCTCCAGCGCCTTGCGCTTTTCGGGATCGCTCAAGCCAGTACCGATCGATCCGCTGACGAGGCCGCCGCCCATGGCGGAAATGACCGTCGTCGCGATCTTGCCGTCACTTGGCGGCGTTGCGGCCGGCTGCGGCGCCACCGTGGGGCCAGGGTTCCTGCCCAGCGTCGTGCAGCCGGAAACGGCCAGCAGTGCGGAGACGAGCGCGACGCGAATCTTCATGCCATAAACCGGTCTCTTGAGTTAAAGCTGGGGGCCGCGCCATCGGGGGAAGTCGGCGTGGCCATAGTGTCGATGTTTGTCGGAAATTTGGCCGCGGCCGACGGCTCCGGGACTAGTCGACATGCCGCCATATCACGCACCGTCGATCAATGTCGACCGGCCCAGCAAAAAGCATAGGCCTAAAGCGCGTCGCGTTTGGCCGGCCTCATGCGACGCGCTTCAGGTTGTTGTTTTTACGCATGTCGTTATCGCAAAACCGCTGCACACTTTTGCGCGACATGCATTAGTGAAGGCTCCGCAATCGAACCACCGCCTTCAACCCGCCCATGCTGGACCGTTCCAGAGCCAGAACGCCTCCGTATTCGTTGACGAGGTCGGCGACGATGGCAAGTCCAAGCCCGGTGCCCGGCTTTGTCTCGTCGAGACGCCGTCCGCGCTTCAGCGCCTCGCGTGCCTTGTCTTCCGGAATACCCGGGCCGTCATCCTCGATGCTGATCTCGAACAGGTTGACGGCACCCTCCTTGCCGGCGCCAGTCTTCTTGGCGGAGATTGGCGCCACCGATACCGCGACCGCGCTCTTTGCCCATTTCATGGCGTTGTCGAGCAAATTGCCAAGCAATTCTTCCAGATCCTCGCGTTCGCCGGCAAAGACGATATCGACTGCCGGCAGCGAAAGCGAGAGAGCGGTCTGCGGATTTAGTTTTTGCAGCACGCGCACCATGCGCTGGACCAGCGGCGCCACCGGCGTACGGTAGACGACGCTGTCACGTTGCGCCGCAACGCGGGCGCGCTGCAGATAATGGTCAATCTGCTTCTGCATCGAGGCGGCCTGTTCGGCTATGAGCTGGCCCTTGGCGCCGCCGAGCGCCCGTCCCTCGTTGATCAGCACCGCCAGCGGCGTCTTCAGCGAATGGGCGAGGTTGCCGACCTGCGTCCGCGAGCGCTCGACGATACGCTTGTTGTTTTCGATCAACGCGTTGGTCTCGTTGGCGAGCGGCTCGATCTCGGCAGGGAAGCGACCGTCGAGCTTTTGCGCGGTTCCTTCGCGCACCATGGCGAGAGCGTCCCTGACCCGGCGCAATGGCTGCAGGCCCAGCAGGATGGCGATGGCGTTGATGGCGATCATGCCGACGCCGAACAGCGAAAGATAGGTCAGCAGGCGACGCTGAAAGGCGCTTATCTCCTGCTCGAGCTCGGTCCGGTTGCCCATGACGCGGAAGCGCGCTGCGCGATTTTTCGCGTCGAGAACGAACTCGCTCTCGAACACTTCCAGTTCCTCGCCATCGATGCCTTCTGTCGTATAGCTGCGCTGGAAGCTGGCATTGAAAGGAACCTCGGCGACGCTTGGCGACAGGATCGCCGTGGTCATCGAGGAGGAGTGCAACTCACCACTCACGCCTTCCGACGCAGGCTCCACCGACCAGTACCAGCCGGAATTCGGCTCCGAGAACCGAAGGTCGCCCAGGTCGGGAGCGCCGGTCAGCGAACCGCCTTCGGACACGCCGACCGAGCCGATCAGATTGAACAGATGCGCCGACAGCAGGCTGTCGAAACCGCGCTCGCTGGCCTGGCGATAAAGGGTGGTGATCAGCGTGAAGATGACAATCAGAGTGAGTATCGCCCAGACCGTGGAAAAGGCGATCACCCGGAACGCCAGCGACCGCGGCCCGAACCGCAGTGAAAGCGGCGTCCTTGCAGTCTGTTTGAGCGGTTCCGCCTTACGCCTCCGGCTCACGCATTCGATAGCCCATGCCGCGAACGGTTTCTATCATGTCGATGCCCATCTTCTTGCGAAGCCGCCCGACAAAGACCTCGATTGTGTTGGAATCGCGGTCGAAATCCTGATCGTAAAGGTGCTCGACCAACTCGGTTCGGGACACGACCTCGCCCATATGGTGCATCAGATAGGCAAGCAGGCGAAATTCGTGCGACGTCAGCTTCAACGGCACGCCGTCGACATCGGCCTTGGAGGCTTTGGTGTCGAGCCGCAGCGGCCCGCAGGTCAGCTCGGACGACGCATGGCCGGCCGCGCGCCGGATGAGCGCTCGGACCCTGGCCAGCACCTCTTCGATGTGGAACGGCTTGGTGACATAATCGTCGGCGCCGGCGTCGATGCCGGATACCTTGTCGCTCCAGCGATCGCGCGCCGTCAAGATCAGGACCGGCATCTTGCGGCCGCCGCGCCGCCAGCGTTCGACCACGCTGATGCCGTCCATCTGCGGCAAGCCGATGTCGAGCACCACGGCGTCATAGGGCTCGGTGTCGCCGAGGAAATGCCCTTCCTCACCGTCGAAAGCCCGGTCGACAACATAGCCGGCATCGACCAGCGCGTCTGATATCTGCCGGTTCAGATCCTTGTCATCTTCGACGACGAGTACGCGCATGCGGGAATCATACCCAGTTGAAGAATCGGCCTGTTGAAAAATCGGCCGGTTGAGGAGCTGGACGTCAGATATAGGCCGATTCCAGCGCCTGGGATACGGCAGGCATCAGTTCAGCGGAACGACGATCTCCGTGCGGCGCGGACGCTGCCCATCCTTGCCCGGAACCAGCACGACGATGACGCAGACCGGCTGGCCACCGCGCGTCGACTGCGACGCCTTGGCCAGCGTGCCGCCATTCTGCTCGGCGACCTGCTGACCGATCGCGTAGCAGTCGGAGGCGGCCAGGACGATCGGCCGGTTCTGCTCGGGCACGACGACCGGCAGCGCCGTCGCCTGCGACGCAAACAGACCGGCAGCGCAGAGAGCAAGTGTCGCGGTTGGGAAGTGGGAGCGAAGCGTTTTCATGATCAGCGTCCTAACGCATCGGTGCTGAACGTGATATGAACATTGCCTGCAACACATGCCTGTCTCACCCCCTGAAATGCGACACAACCAACCCCGGTGATTTGGCCGCCCGAACCCGGCAAATCCAGGCGCCAGTCTAGACTGTGTTGCAGCCTTATTGAAAGCGCGTCAGGCGTTTTCTTCCGTCACGGCAAGAAAGCGCAGCAGCCCGTGACAGGCTGAAAGATCCTGGTCGTAACGGACCTCGGTGAATTCGAGCCTGAGATTGACGCTGTGATGCTCGTCGAGCGCCAGCGCCGCATCCTGGAGGCGGGCGCTGACCATGTCCATCACGTCGAGCATTTCTTTCCTGGCCTCGGATTTCGACCAGAAATGCAGAGTGAAAAGCTGCTCGGCGTCTTTCTCCCTGCCTGTTACCCAATCATAGACGCTGGTCCGGCCGAACGTCACATAGGGAAACGGGATGTTTTCCGGGGCATGGTCGAATAGTTTTGCGCCGCCCAGCGCCGCTGACAGGGAACCGTCAGCGTCCAGCGCCTGGAACAAGGCCTTCTGCAACGCGGCAGCCGGCGCGTTCATTGTATTCTCCCTCGCCCGTCGCGGCTGAACAGGCCTTTGTGCCGTCAACGATTCGTGCTTGCAGCGTAGCCGCGTTGAGGTGGCTGCGCCAGATCAGGGGATCTCAGGTGGCTACCCACACCTTTCATTTGACATGCAAGGCGTTTGAAAAACGGTGCTATGGAGTGTTTGTTTCTCCAGACCTTCGAGGTTGTTTTCGTGCGCGAGCCATCGCTGCTGCCTGTTTTCGGAAAGCTTGGGATCAAGACGCCAGTCGTCGTTGCGGCGGCGCCGACCATGTCGAAAAGCATTAAGAACATTGTGTCCCGCATGCGGGAGGTTCTGTCTTCATACGGAGGCCTAGCCTTGAAGCTGTTCGTCGTCGTTTGGACGGTCCTTGTCGTGGCGGCAGTGTTCTACATCACGCAGGCCTGACCAATCGCATTCATCGATCGGGGGCGGAAACGAAACGGATGCCGGAATGGCAAACCGCTACGCACTGCGCATGGAGCATCCGCACAGCTGGACCGTCTTCGATGGCTTCACCGGCCAGCCCGTCGAGCTTGAGCACCAGGTCTTGGTTGGCATGAACACGCGCGATGCAGACGCGATGGTCGGATCGGCTGAACAGCCGAGATGTCAAGCGACGGGCAAAGGCGGAGAGCAAGCCCTGATCCTGCCGCTAGGTTCACTCGGCACATTCGTGCGCCTGGACCGGATCTGGCGCGTTGGCCCTGAACGCGATGACGTTCGGGATTTAACGAAAATCGGCCGCCGTCAGCACATATATGCTCTTGCGGGTCCGGTCATAGGCATTCCTGGCGACGTCGTGGATGGAGTTGGAAGCCGTATCGAAGGCGGCGAGATAGGTGGCTTCTGCAGTTGGTGTCCCTGACTCTGCCTTCGAGATGGCATCCGTGGCGACGGAGAAGGAAATCTGGAACATGCCGTCATGGCCGACAAAGCGGATGCGTTTGCCCGCCTCGTCGTAGCTCCGGCTTCGATTGGGAAATGTCAGGCTCATGACTTGACCTCCGTTGATGCAACGTCTGCTTTCTTGATCGCCCGCGACGCCCGCTTTTTCTTGGGGGCGACGGGATTGAGGGCCTCCGCGGCGCGGTCGGCCTCTTCCTTGGCCAGCCGCAACGCCCGCAATCTTGCCGTCTTGATGGTCCTGGCCTTGGCCTCTGAAATATATTCGGCCGTTGCCTGATTGCGTTCCGCGGTTTTCTTCTGCTTCTCCATGAAGCGCGCTTCGGCTTTTTCCATGATGTTCTGGCTAACTTCCGCCATCGATCAAAACCTCCTTTTGGCTGCAATGATGAAAATGATTTTCTCCCTTAAAATAGTCACTCGATGTGGAAAAATCAAATTCTGACCTATTTTTGATCGAGCAAATTTCTGAAGCGAAAAGGCAAAATAATACTATTCAATGTTTTACGGCGGCCAACGAATATTTTTTGGCACTCCTATCTATCGAGTGCCAACGCGCCTATAGAAGGGAGCGGCCGCCTAAGCCGGCCCCAGAAAGAAGTTTCCATGAAATTCCGGCCACTCCACGATCGCGTCGTCATTCGGCGCGCCGAAAGCGACACCAAATCCAAGGGCGGCATCATCATCCCCGACAATGCCAAGGAAAAGCCGCAGGAAGGCGAAGTGATCGCCGTCGGGCCGGGCGCGCGTGACGAAAGCGGCGCGCTGATCGCGCTCGATGTCAAGGCCGGCGACCTCATCCTGTTCGGCAAATGGTCCGGCACCGAAGTCAGGATTGACGGAGAGGACCTTCTGATCATGAAGGAGGCCGACATCATGGGCATCATCGACAAGAGCGAGATGGGCATCATCGACAAGAGCGAGATGGGCATCATCGAGAAGACCGGGGCTGCCAAGAAGGCCGCCTGATTGGAGCGCCGCGCGTCTTGGACGCGCAAAGGACGCTCCAAATTTTTGATTCAGGCGGTGCTGACAGCGCCCTGCCGCAACCAACCGAACTGGAAAAAAGATGTCTGCCAAGGAAATCAAATTCTCCACCGATGCGCGTGACCGCATGCTGCGTGGTGTCGAAATCCTCAACAACGCCGTCAAGGTGACGCTCGGCCCCAAGGGCCGCAACGTCGTCATTGACAAGGCCTATGGCGCACCGCGCATCACCAAGGACGGGGTGGCGGTAGCCAAGGAAATCGAGCTTTCCGACAAGTTCGAGAACATGGGCGCGCAGATGGTGCGCGAAGTGGCGTCGAAGACCAACGACCTTGCCGGCGACGGCACCACCACCGCCACGGTGCTTGCCGCTTCCATCTTGCGCGAGGGCGCCAAATTCGTTGCCGCCGGCATGAACCCGATGGACCTCAAGCGCGGCATCGACCTTGCCGTTACCGCTGTCGTCAAGGAAATCCAGGCACGCGCCAAGAAGGTCAAATCTTCCGGTGAAATCGCGCAGGTCGGCACCATTGCCGCCAATGGCGACACCACCGTTGGCGCCATGATCGCCAAGGCGATGGACAAGGTCGGCAATGACGGCGTCATCACTGTCGAGGAAGCCAAGACCGCCGACACCGAACTCGACGTCGTCGAGGGCATGCAGTTCGACCGCGGCTATCTCTCGCCCTATTTCGTCACCAATGCCGAGAAGATGCGCGCCGAGCTGGAGGACCCTTACGTCCTCATCCATGAAAAGAAGCTCGGCAATCTGCAGGCGATGCTGCCGATCCTCGAAGCCGTGGTGCAAAGCGGCAAGCCGCTGCTGATCATCTCCGAGGACGTCGAAGGCGAAGCGCTGGCGACGCTGGTCGTCAACAAATTGCGAGGCGGCCTCAAGGTTGCGGCCGTCAAGGCGCCGGGCTTCGGTGACCGCCGCAAGTCGATGCTGGAAGACATCGCGGTGCTCACCGCCGGCCAGATGATTTCGGAGGACCTCGGCATCAAGCTCGAAAACATCACCATCGACATGCTAGGCCGCGCCAAGCGCGTGCTGATCGAGAAGGACACCACGACGATCATCGACGGCGCCGGCGAGAAGGCCACGATCCAGGCGCGTGTCCAGCAGATCAAGGGGCAGATCGAGGAAACCACTTCCGACTACGACAAGGAGAAGCTGCAGGAGCGGCTGGCTAAGCTCGCCGGCGGCGTCGCGGTCATTCGCGTCGGCGGCGCGACCGAGTCCGAGGTCAAGGAAAAGAAGGACCGCATCGACGATGCGCTGAACGCCACGCGCGCGGCAGTGGAAGAAGGCATCGTTCCCGGCGGCGGTGTCGCGCTGCTGCGCGCCAAGGCCGTGCTGAACGGGCTGACCGGAGCCAATGCCGATGTGACGGCGGGCATTTCGATCGTGTCGAGAGCGCTCGAAGCGCCGATCCGCCAGATCGCCGAGAACTCCGGCGTCGAAGGTTCGATCGTTGTCGGCAGGCTCACGGACAGCAAGGATCACAATCAGGGCTTCGACGCCCAGAACGAGACCTATGTCGACATGATCAAGGCTGGCATCGTCGATCCCGCAAAGGTGGTGCGGACCGCGTTGCAGGATGCCGGGTCGATCGCGGCGCTGCTGATCACCGCGGAAGCCATGATCACCGACATTCCGGCAAAAGACGCTGCGCCTTCGGCCGGCATGGGCGGCTACTGACCACCCCTCCCGTAAATAGGCCCTGCAAGGCCTGGCCCCAGCAAGGCCAGGCGACCGATCCCAACATCAACCAGGAAGGAACTGTCCGTGGCCACACAAAGCAGCAAGCCATCTCTCGCGCGTCGATGGGAAGATTACCAGCCGGCCAAATCCACGCTTTTGTGGGCATGCGCTGCAACCGTCGTCGCCACGCTGATCATTGGTTTCAACTGGGGCGGCTGGGTGACCGGCGGCACCTCGCGCACGCTGGCGGCCACCGCCGGCGATACGGCGCGCGGCGAGCTGGCCTCGGCGGTCTGCGTCGATCGCTTCAATACGGCGCCCGACGCGGCCGCCAAACTTGTCGAGTTCAAGGCCATAACTGACAGCTACAAGAAGCGGCAGTTCATCGAGACGGGCGGCTGGGCGACCATGCCCGGAAAAACCTCGCCCGACAGGCTGGGTGCGCAAAGCTGCGCGGTCGCTCTCGCCACCTAACATCTTCGACCTCTCGGAGAGAACGTGCTCTTGACGAGAGCCCGAAAGACAGCCGCCGGGGCATCCTCCGGCGCGCAGCCGTCGGCAAGGAGATCGATCCATGATTGCATTCGTCCCGAAGCCAAATGCTGTAGTAAAGACCAAAGTGGCCGAGGAAAGCCGCTTCGATCGCATTCGCAGACTCGCCGCCGACAAGCACAGAAAAGCCGATGCCGGCACGATCCGCCGCGACCCGCAGAAGGCAGGCGACAAGCGCCCCATGTAACGCGCGCTTGCTGAACTACATCACGAGACCGGTGCTGCGCCACCCTCTTCCGTGCGCCGCGCAATGAATTCGTCGAGAACACCTGATGTGGCAGCGGCGCAAGCCGGCGGCCGAAAATCTGCCAGCAGCCGTTTCCAGATGCCGGTGGCGCGCTCGGTGGCGGTTCTTGACCCGGCCTGCGTCCAGTTGCCGAAATTCGACCAATCGGCGACCAGCGGTTCGTAGAATGCGGTGCGGTAGCGCGCCATTGTGTGCCCGGTCGAGAAGAAATGCCCGCCCGGCTGCACTTCGGCGATGGCCTCGAAGCCGATCGCGGCCTCGTCGCCGGGCGTCACCGCGCAGAGCTCCGCGATGGTCTGCAGCGCCTCGATATCGGTGATCAGCTTCTCGAACGAGACGCTCAACCCGCCTTCGAGCCAGCCGGCAGCATGGATGCAGACCGTCGCGCCGGCGAGCACCGAACCCCACAGCGCGAACTGCGTTTCGTGGGCTGCCTGCGCGTCCGAAATGTTGGCGGCACTGCCGCCGCCGGACCGCCAGGGAAGGCCGGTGAAGCGTGCAAGCTGACCGGCGCCGAGCGTCGCCTTGACGTGCTCCGGCGTACCGAAGGCCGGCGCTCCGGACTTCATGTCGACATTGGAGGAGAAGGAGCCATAGACGACCGGCGCGCCCGGCCGCACGATCTGGGCCAGCGTCAGCCCGGCCAGCGCTTCGGCGTGCTGCAGCGTCAGCGCGCCGGCCACGGTGATCGGCGCCATGGCGCCGGCCAGGCAGAAGGGCGTGATGATCAGCACCTGCCCCGCCTTGGCAAAGTCGATGATGCCTTGCGCCATCGGAATGTCGAGTTGACGCGGCGAGTTGGTGTTGATGACGGTGTAGCAATGAGCGCCCGAACGGAATTCGTCCTCGGACAGGCCGCGCGCCAGCCGCAGCATCTCGAAGCCGTCCTCGACCTGCGGCGTGCCGCGCGCGAAGACGAACGGCAGTTTGTCCGACAGCGTCAACTGCGCGCTGACGGCATAATGGCGGAAGCGGTTGTCGATGTCCTGCGGCTCGATGCAAGGTCCCAGCATGTGCAGCACGTCGAAATGCTGCACCAGCCGGATGAGATCCTCGAAAGCGGCAAGCGTTCCCGGCCGCCGGCCGTGCTCCAGATCGGTGACGTTCGGCGCCCCGGATCCTGCCAGGACCGTCATCGAGCCGAGTTCGAGCGTCAGGTCGCGGGCACGGTCACCGGCATGGACGCGGATCGATTTCGGCGCCGAGCCCAGCGCCGCCGCGACGATGTCGCGGCCGATGCGCACCATCTGGCTGTCCTCGTCGACCAAAGCGCCGGCACGGGCAAGAATAGCGCGCGCCTCCGGCAGCAGCACCTTGACGCCGAGTTGCTCGAGCACGTGCAGTGCCGTGTCGTGGATCGCGGCGACCTGATCGGCCGAAAAGATCGGCTGCGGCAGAAACGGGTTCTTCAGCGAACGATAGTCCGGCCGGCGGCTGGTCTCGCTGCCGGCCTCGCCGGTTCGTCCGCGCCTGCGTTCGCGCCTGAGGTTGCGTGCTGCGTCATCGACCATGGCGGATACTCCTCATTGCCGTATTGCCCTGCCCTGCGGATCGTAGGCAGGAGCCGCGATGACGCGCGTCGGCCGCTCGCCCAGTTCGTTGAGGCAGATAGGATACTTGCACTGTACATATGTGTCTAGTACGGTTGTATGCAGTTCGCCCTCATGCCTATTGTGCGGCCATGATCATGATTTCTCCGCAGGACGAGCCGGCGTCCGGCAACACCAAGGTGACGCGCCGGGACTGGATCAATCTTGCGCTCCAGACACTGATTTCAGACGGCATCGCAAGCGTGCGCGTGCTGCCGCTTGGCCAGAAACTCGGCGTATCGCGCTCAAGCTTCTACTGGTATTTCGAGAGCCGTCAGGACCTGCTCGACCAGTTGCTTGCGCATTGGCGGGACACCAACACCAAGTCGATCGTCGAACGCGCGCAGCGGCCGGCCGAAAGCATCATCATGGGGGTCATGAACGTGTTCGAATGCTGGGCGGACGAGCGCCTGTTCGATCCCAGGCTCGACTTCGCCATCCGGGAATGGGCGCGGCGCTCCGACGACGTGCGCCGGGCCATCGACCAGGCCGACAATGACCGACTGGGCGCGATCCGCGACATGTATCGCCGGCACGGCTACGGCGAAGAGGATGCCTTCATCCGCGCCCGTGTGCTCTACTACATGCAGATCGGCTATTATGTGCTCGACCTCAAGGAACCGGTCGAGGCGAGAGTCAGTCATCTCGCCGCCTATCTGCGCAGTTTCACCGGCCAGGAGCCAAGCGATGCCGACGTGGCGCATTTCATGCGCTTTATCGCGGCGCGTTAAGTGGGTGCGAGGTGGCAGAGGTGGCAGGCCCGACCCTGGTATCAACAAACTGTACCGCGAAAGCCCCCCTCACCCTTGTGAGCGAGGCCAAAATGGACAAATAGTCTGGTAGGAGTGCCGCTTCTCGGTGGGAGGCGTAGCCGCAGCCGGATCTTGGAATGGCCAGTCCTTTGAAAACACGCAGGAGAAGGGGTCCGATTGCCGCAAGACTGCTGGCGGCGGATGCGTGGTTCGATTCCTCGCTCTACGAGACCGGCTTCAAGGCGCGCCGGTTCTGGGAAGCGGCCACCATTTTTTTCCGGCGCTTCCGCGTCTCCGGCTGGCGCCGCGGCATCATCGAACTGTTGAGCGAAGGTTTCACGCTCGGCGCCGGCGGCATCGTCGTCATGCTGGCGCTCGCCTTGCCGGCCTTCCAGGAAACCGCCGGCGACTGGCGCGCCCAAGGCGATTTCGCCATCACCTTCCTCGACCGCTACGGCAATGAGATCGGCCAGCGCGGCATCATCCAGCGCGATTCGGTGCCGGTCGACGAGATGCCCGACCAGGTCATCAAGGCGGTGCTGGCCACCGAGGATCGGCGTTTCTTCGATCACTACGGCATCGACGCGCTCGGCCTTTCGCGCGCGATCTTCGCGAATGTGCGGGCGAATTCCGTGGTGCAGGGCGGCTCGAGCATCACCCAGCAGCTGGCCAAGAACCTGTTCCTGACCAATGAACGGACGTTGGAGCGGAAGGTCAAGGAAGCCTTCCTGGCGCTATGGCTCGAAGCCAATCTGTCGAAGAAGGAGATCCTGCAGCTTTATCTCGACCGCGTCTATATGGGCGGCGGCACGTTCGGCATCGAAGCGGCCGCCGATTTCTATTTCGGCAAAAGCGTCAAGGATGTGAACCTCGCCGAAGCGGCGATGCTGGCCGGCCTGTTCAAGGCACCGACCAAATACGCGCCGCACATCAACCTGCCTGCTGCCAGGGCGCGGGCCAATGTGGTGCTGTCGAATCTCGTCGAAGGCGGCTTCATGAGCGAGGGTCAGGTGCTGCAGGCGCGGCTGCATCCGGCTGAAATCGTCGACCGCGGCGAGCAGAAGAGCCCGGATTACTACCTCGACTGGGCATTCGAAGAGGCCAAGAAGATCGCCGCGAAGTCCGGCCAGCATTCGCTGGTCGCCCACACAACTTTCGACGCCAACATCCAGAAGGCGGCGGAAGAATCGATGGAATTCCATCTCCGCCAGTTCGGCAAGGAATACAACGTCACCGAAGGCGCCATGGTCGTCATCGAAACCAATGGCGCAGTCAGGGCGATCGTCGGCGGCCGCGACTACGGTGCCAGCCAGTTCAACCGCGCCACCAAGGCGCTGCGCCAGAGCGGCTCATCGTTTAAACCCTACGTATACGCAACGGCGATGGAGCACGGCTTCACGCCGGACTCCGTCGTTTCCGGCGCGCCGATCTCCTGGGGTGCCTGGTCGCCGCACAATTACAATGACGGACGGGCCGGCAAGGTCACGCTGATCACGGCGATGGCCAAATCGGTCAACACCGTGCCGGTGCGGCTGGCCAAGAATCATCTCGGCATCAAGCCGATTAAGGCGATGGCGGAAGCCATGGGCGTCGAATCGCCGCTCGAATCGCACAAGACGATGGTGCTCGGCACATCGGGCATGACCGTGATGGACCAGGCGACAGGCTTTAGCGTGTTCGCCCAGAACGGCTTTGTCGGCTCCCGGCATGGCGTCACCCAACTCGTCACCCGTACCGGCGAGGTGGTTTACGATTTCGCCAAGGATGCGCCGCCGCCGCGCCGTGTGCTCTCGGAGCAGGCGCTGAAATCCATGAACACCATGCTGGCGGCGGTGCCGGTGATGGGCACGGCGCGGCGCGCGGCGCTTCCCAATATCGTTTCGGCCGGCAAGACCGGCACAACGCAGTCTTACCGCGACGCCTGGTATGTCGGCTTTACCGGCAACTATACGGCTGCCGTGTGGCTCGGCAATGACGACTTCACCCCGACCAACAACATGACCGGCGGCTCGCTGCCGGCGATGGTTTGGCAGCGGCTGATGG
Source organism: Mesorhizobium sp. WSM4837 (assembly GCF_055811435.1). Taxonomy (NCBI): domain Bacteria; kingdom Pseudomonadati; phylum Pseudomonadota; class Alphaproteobacteria; order Hyphomicrobiales; family Phyllobacteriaceae; genus Mesorhizobium; species Mesorhizobium sp. WSM4837. The sequence goes on along the minus strand of NZ_JBVVQE010000029.1, from coordinate 60,909 downwards.
TCTATGCGCACCAGAATATCGACCTCAAGCCGATCCCCGGCCTCGATCATCCCTTCGTCGACGAAGAGATCGCCGCCAAGGCCGAGGAAGCGGAAAAGAAGGATGCCGAGCAGGCAGCGGCCGACACCGCCGCCGAGCGGCCGCCGGTGCTGTCCAGCCAGACGACGCGGGCGCTCAGGGACATCACAAGGCTGTTCCAGTCGGCACCCGTCCTCCAGGCGCCTGCGACACCGGAGACCCTGTCGGCGCTTTGATGCCGGCACGACGGGCCAGGCCATCCCTCGCGCCGCAATTCCACAGAGGTCCGCTTGCCATGGCCCCCTGCCCCGCGATATCCCCGAGCGGCACTCCTCTTGCCCGCGGCTCTTCATGTTCAAGAACGCATTCCTGACGCTCCTCGCGCTTGCCATAGCCATCGGCGGCGGCGGCAGCAGCGTCTGGTACGCTCTCAAGACGCAGGATGGCATTGGCGCGATCAGGATCGGCCAATGGACGGCGTTTCCCGATATCGGCACGCAGTCGGCGGATCCTTATTCGAAAGCCCGCGTGGCGCGCGAGGGTGTCCTTGCACTCGGGCAGGCAGAAGGCCTGTCGTTTATCGCCGAACGCGATTCCGATGGCGAACTATTGAAACGCCAATGTGCCTATGAAATCGAAGGCGGATTTCCCACAGCCCGGTTCTGGACCCTCTATGCCGCCGATCGGTCGCTCGGCGTGGTCGAGACCGGCAAGCCAAGGCTTGCGGCACTTCAGTCCTACCAGGTGCTGCGCCAGCCCGACAATTCCGTGCTTATTTCCGTCAGCAACCGCCCCGCGCCCGGCAACTGGCTGCTTTCCGACGGCTTCGGCCGGATGTATCTCGTGCTGACATTCTACGACACGCCGATCGCCAGCAGCACGGGCCTTTCGGATGTCACGCTGCCGCAGATCGTAAAGGTCGGCTGCAATGCGTAGGCTGCTGCACGCGATCCTGCTCGGCCTGCTTGGCGCCGGCATCGTACACATCATCGTGCTGCTGCTCGCCCCGGAATTTTCCGAACGCAATGCCTGGTCGCGGCTGGCCATGGCCTCCAACCTTTATCGGATGACCAGGCTGGACGCTGAGGCCGGCGGTACGCCTGTGGTGAAATCGGTCGATCCGCTGTTTTATGCTGCGGCTTGCCGCTTCGATCTGTCCGATGGGATGGTTCGGGTGAAGGCACCGGGAAACGTCCCGTTCTGGTCCGTATCGGTCTATGACCGCAGCGGCCATAACATCTACTCCTTCAACGACCACAGCGCGACCGGAAGGGTGCTGGACAGTATCGTACTGACGCCGGCGCAGATGATCGAGATCCGCAAGGATCTCCCGGAGGAATTGCAAGGGGCAATCTTCGTCGAAGCGCCGATCGACGAAGGCATGTTCGTCATCCGCTCCTTCGTGCCCGACGACAGCTGGAAGCCGACCGTGTCGCGGTTTCTCGAGCAGAGTTCCTGCGAGCTGCAGGACTACTGACGTCAACCGAAACATGCCGCCGGTTGCGGCCCATGCCTTGCGAGCCGCCGCGGCGCTCATTCAAGAGATAGAGGGTCCTTTGCGCGCCCAACAGGGCGCGGCGAATCCATTCAGCCGCGACGCGCGTTAATGATGCGGAACAGGCAACGTCCCCGACGTCCCCGGCATCGTCCTTGACGAACCCGGCTTGTCCGGACCGGCGCCTGGCCGCGTCTCGCCCGTCAGTGGCGGTTGCTCGTAGCGGACGCCGGGGAAAATGATCACCGCCGCCGGCGTTCCGGTGTTTCGGTCTGATCGATTGGTTGCCGCCGTTCGCGGCACGAAAGACAGTACCATGCCCATGGTTCGTGCATTCCTCTCGGTTGCCCCGGAGCACAACGCAACGCCTCCAATCTGATTAAGGAGCCAGTAGGTTAACGGAACGCTAACGGATCGCCGCTAATTTGATCTTTGTTCTAAGGTCAGGAAGTCCTGACCCGTGGCAAATGCGAAACCGACACAGTCCCGGTCGAGCATGGTCCGGATTGTGTCGAGTGTCAGGCGTATCCTTCGTGTCATCTGCGGATTTCAGGCAAATCGCTATACGGGCTGAATCGGGAAAGGCCGAAAGGCTGTTCCGCGCCACGGTGTCGGCGTTCTGTTCGCTCACCCGCCCTTCGCGCCGGGAGATCGCGCAACTTGAGGATCTGACGCTTCCGCTTTTCGCCGATGTGTCGGTCGAATCGCGCCGCTACGTCGCCGCCGCCCTTTCCGAATGCGAATATGCGCCCGCTGCGCTGGTCCGGCGGCTTTGCGAGGAGCCGGTCGACGTTGCCGCGCCGCTGCTCATCCGCTCGCGCGCGCTCAGCGATATCGACCTCATCGCGCTGATCGGCCGCCATGGCCTGCCGCATGCGCGCGCCATTGCGCGCCGCAAGGATCTGAACCCGACCATCGCCCACCTGATCAGGGCGCTTGAAAAACCGACGCTGGTGAGCGTGCGGCAGCCTGAGGCGAACGCCAAGGCGGTGCCCGAAAGCGCCAAAGTCGTCGCCGATAGCAGCCAGCAGGTGCCCGGCGCCGCCGCCGAGGCTGCACGGCGCCGGCTGCGGTCGATGATGCGTGATGCCGAAAGCGGCGGCGCGACGATCAATGCGTTCGCCGGCGCTAACACCTATGTCAAACTGCGCGAGACGGCGCTGACCGGCAATGCCGCATTCTTCCAGACAGCACTGGCCGACGCGCTCGCGATCGATTTTTCAACGGCGCGGTCGCTCACCGCGAACCAGAACTACACGTCGCTGCTGGCCGCCCTGCGCGCGCTCGATCTCGGCGAAGAGAGGGCGTTCCTGATCACCGCCGCCGTCTATCCCACAGAGTTCTCGCATCCGCAGGCCATCCGCATCTTCCTCGACCGCTATCGGCTGCTGCATCGCGACGCAGCGCTGGACAGGCTACGCGGCTGGAAAGCCGAGACACTGTCGAAGGCCATTCGCAATGCCGGACCGATCGCGGCAAACGCCGACGTCCGCAAAGCGCACAGCGACAATACTGCCGCCAGCCCTAAAGCGCGTCGCGTTTGACCGCCTCATGCGACGCGCTTTTAGGCTGTTGTTCTTACGCATGTCGTTATCGCAAAACCGCTGCACACCCTCGGGTCAGGCCCGAGGGCATGCTTTTGCGCGACATGCATTAGGCGCGTCGCGCCTGAAAAAGAGATTCAAGCGAACGCTCTAAGCCATTGTCTGCATATCGCTATTGCGACTTGACGGAAAGAAGCTCCTCGACGGGAACGGAGCCGGCCTCGATCTCGACCACCCAGATGTCGGGGTCGAATTTCTTCTCCCTTTCCAGTCGCGCGTCAAAGACGGCGGCATCGTCGCCGGCGCCGAGCAGACTGAAGTAACGGTCGTCGGGTTTGGCTGAATCGTAGCTCGTCTGCGGCGCCGGGCCAAGCAAGGCAATCTCGCCCATGCGGCCTCGCGCCAGCACGAAGACGGCACCGGCCTCGGTTGCGCCGCGCTTGACCACGGCGGCAAAGCCGCCGGCGCCGAAAACCCGGCGCAACAGGGCCGACACCCACAGATCGGTGGTTACGCGCATGGCAGGATTCCGGACGACATCGGACGGTACTTAGAGCGCTTTGCGTTTGGGTGAAACCAAAACTGCGCGCCTGCGCCCATCAGTTGGTCAGGCCGATCTCGCGCATCTTGACGTAGACGACCTCGTCGGGCTCGCCGGTCTCGGGCAGCCCGAACAGCGACTGAAACTCCTTGATCGCTGCCTTGGTGCGGGCCCCGACCACGCCATCGAGTTGCATGTCGTCATTGCCGAATGCCTTCAACCCGGCCTGGATCTTGATGATGCGGGCGTCGGGTGCCTGCGCCGACGCATCTGCCGGCGAAGCCGAGACGGGAATCGCGGCCATGTCGTCCGGACGGGGTGCCGGATGTGGCACGACCGTCGAGGCGGTTGGCATGGCGCCCAGTTGATCGAGCAGAATGCTGTCGATCTCGCCGGAAGCGTTGAGCCCGACCTTCTGCTGATAGGCTTGGATGGCCTTGCGCGTGTTGGGGCCGGAAATACCGTCGACGGTGCCGGAATAGAAATCGAGATCCTTCAATATGCCCTGGACCTGCTCGACGATCGGATCGCTCTTGATCGGGGCCGGCTCCGGCCGCACGATATTGATGGTGGTTTCAGGCTCGTCGGCGCCGGCTCGAGGAAAGCCCTCCATGCTCCTGGTCGCAAAAAACGCGCCGGCATGAGGAAAAGGCTGATACCACAAAGCGTTCGCCGAGACGTAGAACAGCGTCACCAGGAAGGCGGTCGAACCGCCAACCAGAACCGGATTGCGTGAAATCTGGCTGCCGAGGGCGACCGCGCTGCGTTGGAAGGCATTGCCGCGGCGCTTGACCGCCTTAGGCTGTTTTGCGGAGCGAGCCATGCCTGTCCCCTTTCGTCTCCGCCTTGGCTGCAGGCATCGGCAGTACGCCGGGCTTGTCGTTCGAACGTCCTTTCGGTCCGTTCACCGGCAAGCTGATCGTGACCGTGGTGCCCTCCCCCGGCATGCTTTCGATCGACATCGTGCCCTCGTGAAGCGCCACCAGACCCTTCACCAGCGACAGGCCGAGCCCGGTCCCCTCGAAGCGGCGCGTATAGTCGTTCTGGATCTGCATGAACGGCTTGCCGAGATTGGCAAAGTCTTCCTCGGCGATGCCGATGCCGGTGTCCCTGACCCAGAAATGCAGTCGCGAGCCGATCCGCTTGGCGCCGACGACGACATCGCCGCCATCGGGCGTGAACTTGATAGCGTTGGAGACGAGGTTGATGAGTATCTGCTGCACGGCACGACGGTCGGCGTTAATCTCGCCTGCATCCGGCGCGATCTGGGCCTGTAGATCGATGCTCTTTGCGTCGGCCTGCAAGCGCATCATCGACAGGCACATTTCGACCGCTTCGACGAAACGGAATGGTTCCGGCTCGGTTGCGTAGGCGCCGGCTTCGATCCTCGACACGTCGAGTATCGAGGTGACGACGGCAAGCAGATGCTGGCCGGACTCCTTGACCAGGCCGACATATTCCTTCTGGCGCGGGTCCTTGAAGGTGCCGAACATCTCATGCAGCAGCATGTCGGAAAAACCGATTATGGCGTTCAACGGCGTGCGCAACTCGTGGCTGACGACCGCCAGAAACCGTCCCTTTGCCACTTCGGCAGACGCGGCCGCCTCTTTCGCAGCGGCTAGCTCTTCGCGCAAGCCGGCGAGTTCGTAGTTGTCGCGCAGGACGAACGTGAGGACGTCCTGCTGCTCTTCCCCCCGCGCCAATTCAAGCGAAAACGGCCGGTAATTGTCCGCCGTCGGGCCATTGCCGTTTTGCGGCAGCCGGACGCGAAGATCCAGCCGGCGCGCCGGCGCGCCATCGCGCATGTCGGCCAGCGCGCTGAGGTATGCGACGCGATCGGACAGGTGGATGCGGTCGAACAGGCCGGTACCGAACAGCAGTTCCGGCTGCAGCTTGAGGATCGTGCGCGCCTTTGCCGACGCATCCAGAACCTCGCCATGCCTGCCGGCCCGCAGGACAACGGCGTCGATGATATTCTCGAGCCGGTCGTCGGTCGCCGGATCAAGCTGCGCGCCGGCCGGGCTGCCAAGCGCTGCGACGCGGGGAATGAGAGTGAGCGCCCAGGCCAGCGGCAGCAGCCAATGCCAGGCGGCGATTTCCGCCGGGCCGAACGGAAAGACAGAACCGGCAAAAGCCTGCAGCAGGATAGCGACACATGCGGATAGGGCACCCCAGAATGCAGCGCGACGAGACGCGCCGATCCACCAGGCTTCGAACGGCAGCGCCACGACAAGCATGGCGACCGGCGAGGCCATCCCGCCCGCCGCGGCAATGATACCGGCAAGAGCAAGACTGCCCATCACCAGGGCGACCTGGCCGGCGAACGCCATCTTGCCCGATGCTGCCACCAGCAAGGCAGCAAACCAGCAGAGGCCGAACGTCGCAAAGATCGCAGCCATGGTCACGGCCACGCCAATGTCCGAGGTGACCAGCGTGACTGCTGCGCCTGCGGCGAAGAACGGAGCGGCCAGCATGACACCGATAAACCGCCTCTGGCACCGGCGGTCGTTCTGTCCGAGGATCGACGGATGAACCATCCGTTCGCAACCGGCTGCCATCGCGCCGGGCAACTCAACGTATCTGGCCCTTATCGAACTCAACTCACGCACTCGCACCTGGTCGTGAACAGCCCTGCTTCGCAGTTGCTTTTGTCGATCTGAAACTCGCATCCAGCGTTTAAGGAATGGATAAGGCAGGACCGATCAATGCCCGGTCCGAGGCAGATATTGGGAGGCCGGCACGGGGCAAACCTTGGCAATTGCGGCCATAGTAAATGGAGCGTTATCCGGGCGAACCGCCCTCCCGCCTTTGACAGTCGCCCCCGGTAAGCCGTGCTTCTGGGAAATACATAAGGAAAACAGCTGGTTAGATGGTTAAGCTTAAGTGAAGAAAATCGGCTGGATTTGAGACAAATCCATTGCAAAATGCTTCGTTTCGAATTTGCCTAAAATTTGAGGAAAATTTTCGCTGACCGGGCAAGCCGTCCTTTGCGCGTCCATGCCACTATCGTATCCATAAAGAGGTCATGCCGCATGAACGCATGATCCGGTCACGAATGAGGGCATACAGATGGGCTTTCTGATCAGAATGGCTTTCTGGTTTTCGCTGGTGCTTCTGGCGCTGCCGCTGAATGTCGGCTCCGACGAGGCCGGCCACCAAAGCGTCGGGCCGATCCAGGCGTTGTTTGCGGCACGCGAAGCCGTCGGCGACATTGCCGGCATATGCGAGCGCAAGCCCGACGTCTGCGAGACCGGCAAGTCCGCAATGCACACGATCACCGCCCGGGCCAGGGAGACAGCCAAGATCGCGGCCGCCATGTTGGACGACAAGACCGCCGAACCCGACACGGCGACAACGACCGGCAGCGTGCCCGAAGACATCGTGTTGCCGGCGAAAGTCGATTTGCCGGCGAAAAACTGAGATATTTTTCAGCGCATCTGTCACCGTCCGCAGGCCGTCCGCGCTAAAGCGCGTCGCATTTGACCGGCCTCACGCGACGCGCTTTTCCTCTTTTTCCGTGACGCGGCGTCGCCGGATGACTATATCCGGCCTATGACCACGACGATCCAAACGATCCGCGACGACTTCTCCCTGCTTGACGAGTGGGAAGACCGCTATCGCTATGTGATCGAACTGGGCGAGGCCCTGCCGCCATTCCCCGATGAGGAACGCAACCCTGCCAACAAGGTGCCCGGCTGCGTCAGCCAGGTCTGGCTGACCACCGAGTATGGTCCGGGGCCCGACCCAGTCGTCACCTTCGCCGGCGATTCGGACGCCCATATCGTGCGCGGCCTCGTCGCTATCATGCTGGCGCTGTTTTCCAGACGACCCGCCAGCGAGATCCAGAAAACCGACGCGGAAGCCACGCTGAAGGCACTTGGCCTCGACGAGCACCTGTCGCCGCAACGCGCCAATGGTCTTCGTTCAATGGTCAAGCGCATCAAGCGCGACGCAGAGGCGGCCTTGAAGCAGACCGCCTGATCAGACGAACAGCGCGCGATGGCCCGACATGATCGGAGCCGCACATGTTGCGACGCATATCGATTGCTCCAGCATCGCCCCAAGATCAAAACGGCGCCCGGAGGCGCCGTTGATCATCTAACCCAGGTTGGGAAGGGAGCCGGTATCAGCGCCCCTTGCGCTTGCGGCCGAGACCCATCTTCTTGGCGAGCTGTGAGCGGGCGGCAGCATAGTTGGGAGCAACCATCGGGTAGCTGGCGTCCAGGCCCCATTTTTCACGATACTCGTCGGGCGTCAGACCGTAGTGGGTCATCAAGTGACGCTTCAGCGACTTGAACTTCTTGCCGTCTTCAAGACAGACGATGTAGTCGTCATGGACGGAGCGTTTCGGGTTTACTGCCGGCTTCTGCTTGTCGGCAGGAGGCTGTTCACTGGCCCCGCCCACGCGCCCGAGGGCGGCATGGACATCGGCGATGAGGCTAGGCAGCTCGCCGACCGGCACCGGATTGTTGCTGACATAGGCGGCCACGACATCGGCCGTCAATTCGATCAGCGCATCACTATTTCTGGAAGGTGTTTCGATAATATCCATGGCTTCCTGGCCCCAACGTGAGTTGTTTCTACCTGCGCCCTATTTTTGATAGGTCGGGCATCGCGCGAAATTTTTGCAGGAAAGAGCCTCTGCGATTCGCGTCGCAGCATCGTAATGAGCCACTAAACCAAGTAAGTCAATTCGCTTCTTGCGCTGTATTCATCGATGGCAATAAAATATTCGACGATCAGCTTCAACCTTTCGTGCACTCTGTGACTTTGCGATATTTTCTGGGCAGACCAGCAGCGGCGGACGCCCAGTCAAGCTGCCGTTACATCCATGAGAGCAGTAAAAAAATCTCAATGCTTGGCTATGCTTGGTTGTGGCGTAGGCTATCTGGTTGTTTTTAGAATCTACAAAACCATAGGTTGCGATTTGCTTTTGCAAGCAAGCCGGAAATCAGCACCGCGGACCGGCACCGATCCATCAATGTGGGGTGATGTATTTTCCGTAGACCCAGCCGGTGACGAAATTGCCGTTCTGGGCCGGATCGTGCCAGACTTCGCACCAGCGATAGCGGATCTTCTGTTCCTGCTTCCAAACCGGCTGTTTGCCGATGTCGAGCAGGTTTATGCCGCCGGTGCATCTCCCGGTCATCTGCAAAACAGCACCGTTGGGATAGGCGGCCTGCCTCTGGGACGATCCCGCCGGATACTTGCGCACGTTGAGCGTGTCGCCAAACGGAAGGTTGGTCACTTGCCAAGCTGCGAACACGGTTGCATGAGATTGGCCGATAAAGGCCAAGACTGTCGAAGCGACGGCGAAAGCCGCAGCAGCGTGAAAACGGAACTTCATTTTTCCCTCTCCTCCGGCTCATCTTCTGGAGCCCGGCGCAAACATATACTCCGGCTCTTGAACCTGCGCTGATCGGCGTGTTCATTCTCCATACAAGTAACTTCCACAGCGAGACGCAATGACCCGAACCCCAGCATTTCCGACTGTCAGCCCGCCGCAACCAGAGAAGCGACCGGTCTTCGATGTGCACCATGGAGTGACGCGGACGGACGACTATGCCTGGCTGAGAGCCGACAACTGGCAAGAGATGTTCAGGGATCCATCGCTGCTCGACGCCCAGATCCGCGCCCATCTCGAAGCCGAGAACGTCTATCAGGCAGCCCTCATGGCCGAGACCGCCCAGGTGCGGAAGCAGCTTTTCAAGGAGATGAAGGGCCGCATCAAGGAGGACGATTCGTCCGTGCCGATGAAGGATGGGCCGTACGCCTATGGGTCATCTTTCAAGCTTGGCGGCGAGCAGCCGCGGTATTTCCGCACGCCGCGCGAGGGCGGCGACCAAGAGATCCTGCTCGACGGCGATCTCGAGGCCGAAGGAAAGGCCTATTTCCGCCTCGGCGGTGTCGACCATTCGACCGACCACCGCAAGCTTCTGTGGGCCTTCGACGACAAGGGTTCCGAATTCTACACGCTTCGCGTCCGCGACCTCGCCGACAGCAACGATCTGGCCGACAGGATTCCGGATACCGGTGGCGGCGGCGTGTGGGATGCCGGAAATGACGGATTTTTCTACACCCGCCTCGATCCCAACCACCGTCCTTCCAAGGTGCTGTTCCATGCCCTTGGCGACAGTCCTGAGAACGACCGGCTGATCTACGAAGAAACCGATCCAGGTTTCTTCATGAATGTCGGCGGCACACGCTCCAACGAGTGGATCATGGTTGGCATCAACGACCACGAGACCTCGGAATATCGCATCATGAGCGCCAGCGAGCCGTTCGCCGAACCGAAGCTGGTTGCCCCGCGCGAGACCGGCCTGCAATACGACCTCGAAGAAGGTGGCGATATCTTCTTCATTCTCACCAACGCCGACGGCGCCAAGGATTTCAAGATCATGACTGCGCCGGCGAGCGACCCGGTGCGCGCCAACTGGCAGGAGTTGGTGCCGCACGAAGCGGGCCGGCTGATCCTTTCGGTGATCGGCTTCAAGGACCACATGGTCAGGCTTGAGCGCAAGGAAGGCCTGCCGCGCATCGTCGTGCATGACCGCAACAGCGGCGAGGAACACCTGATCTCCTTCGACGAGGAAGCCTTCTCGCTCGGCCTGTCGGGATCCTATGAATACGATACCGAGATCATGCGTTTTTCCTACTCATCCATGACAACGCCGGCGCAGGTCTTCGACTACAACATGCGGACCCGTGAGCGCGTGCTGCTGAAGACCCAGGAAGTTCCGTCCGGCCACGACCCGGACCATTACGTGACGCGGCGGCTGATGGCGCCCGCAGCCGACGGCGAACTGGTGCCGGTCTCGCTCATTCACCATCGCGACACGCCGCTCGACGGATCAGCGCCTTGCCTGCTTTACGGCTACGGCTCCTACGGCATCACGGTCCCGGCCGCCTTTAACACCAATTTGTTATCGCTGGTCGATCGCGGCTTCGTCTACGCGATTGCCCATGTCCGCGGCGGCAAGGACAAGGGCTATGGCTGGTACGACGACGGCAAGCGGGCGCACAAAATGAACACGTTCACCGATTTCATCGCAGCCGCCCACCATCTCGTCGCCGAACGCTATACGCAACATGACCGCATCGTCGGTCAGGGCGGCTCGGCCGGCGGCCTGCTGATGGGCGCCGTCGCGAATATGGCGCCGGAATGCTTCGGCGGTATTGTCGCCGAGGTTCCGTTCGTCGACGTGCTCACCACCATGCTCGACGCGACCCTGCCGCTGACGCCACCGGAATGGCCCGAATGGGGCAATCCGATCGCCTCGGAGGAGGACTACCGAACGATCGCCGCCTACTCGCCCTATGACAATGTCGCCGCGCTCGACTATCCGCCGATCCTGGCGCTTGCCGGCCTCACCGACCCGCGTGTCACCTATTGGGAGCCGGCCAAGTGGGTGGCGCGGCTGCGCGACCGCAAGATCGGCGACAATCCGGTGCTGTTCAAGATCAACATGGACTCCGGTCATGCCGGTGCATCCGGCCGGTTTTCCCGGCTCGAGGAAATCGCCTTCACCTATGCGTTTGCGCTGAAGGTGGCGGGCAAGGCCGACCTTGCCACCACAGCGCCGCCGACCCTGTTGGACGCACAGACGGCGCTGTAGGAGCTTGATCTTGCGCACCATCCCCACCAGCGGAAAATCGATTCCGGGTCAGGTCAGGTCGATTTTCCGCTCGCGATTGCCATAGCTGCGCGCTACCCAATGCGCGGCTTTTCGCAGCCGCGCCACCCAAAAATCATCCAGTCACGCCAAGGGTCCGCCATGTTGCTCGTCGACGTCTATCTCGACAAATCGCCCATCCAGGGCATCGGTGTTTTTGCCAAGAACCACATTCCCCGCGGCACACTGGTCTGGAAACTCCATCCCAATTACGACCGGCGCATCCCAGTCGAGGTCTATGAACGCGAAACCGGGCCGGTCAGAGCCTATCTCGATCGCTATTCCTATCCCGACCGGCGCGATCCAAACTTTGTCGTCTTCGAAGCCGACGACGCCCGCTACATGAATCATGCCGACGACCCGAATTGCGACGTCGCCTCGCCCGAGGAGACTTATGCACTGCGCGACATCGCGCCCGGCGAGGAAATGACCTGCAACTACAATCATTTCTTCGAGACCGGCTTCGATTTCCTCGGCGATCGCTGACGCGCCGCCATCCCGTCCGGCTCCCGGAATCAGTTCGCTGGCTGCTTGCGCGCCGGATAGCCGCTGGGATGCGGCGGTATCGCCTTGAGATAGGCTGATATCGCCGCCCGGTCCTCGGGCGTCAACTCGGCCAAGTTTCTCTGCACGTCGACCATGGCGCCACCGACGGAATCGAAATCCGGGGTGAAGCCGGTTTCGAGAAAGTAGGTTATGTCGGCCTCCGACCAGTCACCGAGCCCGCCTTCGCCCGAGGTGATGTTCGGCACGATGCCGCTGCCTTCGGCAGCGGTGGCTCCGGCCAGCCACTCGCTCTTCCTGGTGCCGCCAGCAAAATCGCGCGGCGTGTGGCATTCGCCGCAATGGCCGGGCCCTTCGACCAGGTAACGGCCGGCCATCACCGGATCCGGCGTGCCATCGGGGAAGGAAACCACCGGCTGGTCACTCAAATAGAGACGTTTCCACAGCCCGATGCCGCGACGGATGTTGAATGGGAACCCCAGCGAATTGGGCGGCGCCTTGCCCGCCACCGCCGGAAGCGTTTTCAGGAAGGCATGGAGATCGGCAATGTCGGCCGGCTTCATGCGTGCGTAGGACGCATAGGGAAACGCCGGATAGAAGTGCTCGCCGCTCGGCGACACGCCCTTCAGCATGGCGTTGGCGAGGTCTTCGACCGACCAGCCGCCGATACCGTCCGTGGCATCCTGCGAGATGTTCGGTGGCACGAAGATGCCGAACGGCGTCTTGAGTTCGAGACCGCCGGCCAGTTGAAGGCGGGCGTCGCCTTGCGAGCCTGGCTTCGCATGACAGGACGTGCAGCCGCCGGCATAAAAAATGCGCTTGCCCCTGGCGGCATCGCCGGGGCCGAGCTGCGCCAGAGCCTCGCTGTCGAGCCTGCCCGGCGCCGACAGGAACCAGCCGGCAACCGCGCCAGCGACGCCCAGAACGAGGGCGGCGCCGACGAGTTTTTTCAGCAGGCGCATCGCCCGCTATCAGCCCTTCTTAATCCTGTATGTCTTGTGGCAGGTGCCGCAATCGCCGCCTATGGTGTTGAACCCCGCCTTGAAGGCATCGACGTCGGCAGGAGCGGCGGCCGCCGCAGCCTTGACGTCGGCGAGATATTTTTCTTCCACCGCCTTGAAGCCGGCCATATCGTCCCAGATTTTTGGGGCAGCTGTGGTGTCGCCGGTGTCGCTGCCAGCCGGGAAAAGAGTGTCGACGTTTGCATGGAACTTCTCGGCGTTTGCCTCCAGCGCCTTCAACGCCGCCAGCACGGCCGCTGCGTCGTAAGGGGTCTCGCCCTTGACGACTTTCGACAATTGGCCGGCGATCTTTCCACGTTCCTTCATAATGGCCTGCCGCTCCTGGATCGGATCGGCAAACGCCGCCGAACCGGCGAAGGCGAGCATCGAGATGGCGAGGATAAGCTTTCTCATTCAACTGGCTCCATGGTGAAGATGTTTCGGGTGAAGGTCCGACTGATCCATAACGGCAAAACTGGCTTGAAAATTCCGGAAATTCGCCTCACGCTTGTGTGAATTTTTCGCGACGGTCGTTGGAAAGGGCGGCCGATCATTTGGCACATAGAGAAAAGCCCCGGTTTTGCCGGGGCTCTTCTGCAACTCAGTCAGGCCTACGCCTTTTCGTAGAGCTCGAGGACATGGTCCCAGTTGATGAGATTGTCGACGAAGGCTTCGAGATATTTCGGCCGGGCGTTGCGATAGTCGATGTAATAGGAGTGCTCCCAGACATCGACGCCCAGGATCGGGGTCGCGCCATGGACCAGCGGGTTCTCGCCGTTCGGGGTCTTCGAGATCGCCAGCTTGCCGTCCTTGACCGAAACCCAGGCCCAGCCCGAACCGAACTGGGTGGTGCCGGCGGCGATGAAATCGGCCTTGAACTTGTCGTAACCGCCAAGATCGCTGTCAAACGCCTTTTGCAGCGCGCCGGGCAATTTGTTGCCGCCGCCGCCCTTCTTCATCCACTGCCAGAAGTGGATGTGATTGTAGTGCTGGCCGGCATTGTTGAAGAGCCCGGGGTTCTTGCCGAAGGATTGTTTCACAATCTCTTCGACCGACAAATCGCCGAGCCCGGCTTCGGCAGCCAGCTTGTTGCCGTTGTCGACATAGGCCTTGTGGTGCTTGTCGTGGTGATACTCCAGCGTCTCCTTCGACATGTAAGGCTGCAATGCCTCATAGTCATAGGACAAGGCGGGCAATTCAAAAGCCATCGGTCGTACTCCTCGTGGAAAAAATCCGGTGTCGATACCGGACTAACATAGGTCTGGATTGGTGTGGAGCAACTCCGGAACGAAGCGCCGGTTCGCTTTTTAGCCAGTCAGCCGGCCGAAGTCGAATGCGCCCACTCCCAATAGAGTTCGCGCGCCTTTTTCGCTACAGGCCCGGGCTGGAGATTGCGATCCTCGATGCGGGTGACCGGCACGACTTTCGAGTGGTTTCCGGTCGAGAATATCTCGTCGGCTTCGAGGAATTCGCGCACCGACAGCGCCTTTTCGATGGTCTTGAAGCCATATTCGTCAAGCAGCGTCATCGTCCGCGAACGGGTGATGCCGGACAGGAACGTGCCGTTCGGCGCCGGCGTCAGGACATGGCCATCCTTGACCAGGAAAATGTTCGAGGTTCCGGTCTCGGCGACATTGCCCAGCATGTCGAGCACCAGCGCGTTGTCGAAGCCGCGCATCTTGGCTTCGAGGATGGCACGACCATTGTTGGGATAAAGGCAGCCGGCCTTGGCGTTGGTCGGCATGGTCTCGATGGTCGGGCGCCGGAACGGCGAGACGGTGACCGAAAAGCCTGCCGGCGAGATCATCGGCGATTCATAGAGGCAAAGGCAGAACCGGGTCGAGGCCGGATCTGCCGGCACGCCCATATAGCCACCATGTTCGGCCCAGTACATCGGCCTTATGTAGACCGCCGTCTTGCCGTCGAACTTCTTCAGCCCGTCCCAGGTCAGCCCGACGATCTTTTCGGCGCTCATGGATGGTTTGAGACCAAGCGCGATCGCCGAGGCGTTCACCCTGGCGGCGTGGCGGTCGAGGTCGGGGGCGACGCCCTCGAACCAGCGGGCGCCGTCGAACACGCTGGTGCCGAGCCACATGGCATGGCTGCGCGGCCCCAGAATGGCGACGTTGCCGTCATACCAGTCGCCATCCACGAAGGTCCATGTCGCGGATTGCGCCGCAGCTGCCAGTGTCATCGCTTGATTCCGCGTTTCAGAGCTGTCTTGTCTCGCCATTGGAAGATGCTTTGGCGTCTGCCGTCAACTGATATGGCTGAGATTTGTTAAGGCCAGCGGCATGCGAAATTGCAATCCGTGCTTGCGCCTGGCCTTGCCTCGCCGCAAAACTGTCACCATGCAACATGCGGCTTACGTTTTCGACGCTTACGGAACGCTGTTCGACGTGCACGCAGCCGTCCGCCGTCATGCCGACCAGATCGGACCGGACGGCCAGCTCCTGTCGGAGATCTGGCGCGCCAAACAATTGGAATATTCCTGGGTGAGGACGCTGATGGGCGCCTACGCCGATTTCTGGCAACTCACCGAACAGGCGCTGGATTTCGCCTTGCGCAAGGTTCCCTCCGCGGACAAGGGACTGAGGGCCAAGCTGCTCGACGCCTATTGGCGGCTGGACTGCTATCCGGAGGTGCCGGCCGTGCTCAAGGCGCTCAAAGCATCTGGCGCCAAGCTGGCGATCCTATCCAACGGTTCGCCTGAAATGCTGGAAGCGGCGGTCAAATCGGCCGCGCTCGACCAGGTTCTGGACGACATCTATTCCGTCGAGGCCGTCAAGCGCTTCAAGGCCGATCCGTCGGTCTACGACATGGTCACGACAGGCTGGCGTCTCTATCCGGGTGCGGTGTCGTTTCAGTCATCCAACCGCTGGGACGTCGCCGGCGCCACCAAATTCGGGTTCCGGACAGTCTGGATCAACCGCTCCGACCAGCCGGAGGAATACCGGGACTTTCCGCCGGCCCTGATCCTGCCCTCGCTCGAAGGCCTGCTCGCCGCAGGCTGACACATGAGCCCAAATCGGAATCGATTTTTGGAAAGGATCATAGGCAAAATAAAACTGCGACAGCGTCCTTTGCTGACGCGCGGCGCTGCGGGCCTGTTGCCTCGGCGCAACAGGGGCTGAACCGTCACAGCTTTGCCTTTGTTTGTTCACCCTCAGGCCAAAATCGGAACCGCCTATCGCGCCAGGCATTGGTAGGGCTGGCGCGCCGTACTGATTGGCGTATTCGTGTTCTGTTTCGATATGAGACTTAAAAAAGGCAACGATGTTCACAACCGATATCGACTCCTATCGCCTGAGCCGTCGCGGCTTTCTCAACGCCGCTGCGCTCGGCGCCGCCTCGATTGCGGTTTCCGCCTGCACCACGACGGCAGGCCGGCCTGTCGAGCCGCCGCCGCCAGCCAATGTCGAGCCGCCGCTCATGGACTATGCAACAATGTACGGTCCGGTCAGCGACAATGGGTTCGAGCTGCCGGGCATACCCTACGAGAAAATCGACGAGCAATTTCTGCGTCAAATCGTTCCCGATCCGACCGGCCAAGCGCCCGGCACCATCGTCGTCGATACGGCCGGCCACCACCTCTATCTCGTGCGTCCGGGCGGACAAGCCATTCGTTATGGGGTCGGGCTGGGTCGCGCCGGTTTCGAATGGTCTGGCGATGCCGTCGTCCAGTGGAAGCAGAAGTGGCCGAAATGGACGCCGCCGGCCGAAATGATCGCCCGCCAGCCCGAGTACGCAAAATACAGCGCCGAGAATGGCGGCATGCCCGGCGGGCTCACCAATCCGCTCGGAGCGCGGGCGCTGTATCTCTTCGAGGGCAACGAGGACACGCTGTACCGCCTGCACGGCTCGCCGGAGTGGTTTTCCATAGGCAAATCAGTGTCATCTGGCTGCGTTCGCTTGATAAATCAGGACATTATCGACCTCTATGACCGTGTGCCCAACAAGACGCCGGTGATCGTTACCTCCGGTGTCGGTCAGGAACTGGTTGCCACGGCAGACCGCAAAGCCATTCCAATCGATGCGGGCGTCCCGGAAGGATCGATCCTGCTCGGCCCGGCAAGGGCGATCTCGGAACCGATCTTCTGAGCTGGTCGAAGGCGCTGGAGCGAGCGGCGGACTTTCGGCGCCGCGAATTTCCGGTCCGATGCTTTTCCCCGAGCATCGGATTCTCGCAAAACCGGTGCCCGGTTTTGGGTCCTATGCGGTGCTTTCAGCGCCGCCCCCTGGCCAGGCTGCCGAGGATGCCGCGCACGATCGCCCGTCCAACCGACGTGCCGACCGAGCGAACCACCGATTTGATCGCCGCCTCCGCCACCGTCTGGCGATTGGACGCTCGCGGCGCCGGTGCTCGCCTGCCGCCGGTGGGCTGGGGGGCGGGATCATCATTGCCGAAGCCTGGAATGGTCCAGCGCGAGCCGCCGCTCTCCTGCTGCTGTGCCTCCGCGTCCAACGCATCCTTGGCTTTTTTCTGCAGCATCTCGAAAGCCGATTCGCGATCGACGGTCTGATCGTACTGCCCCACAACCGGGCTCTCGGTGATCAGCGTGCGGCGCTCGTCAGGCGTGATCGGGCCAAGTCGCGACGACGGCGGGCGAACCAGCGTCCGCTGGACCATGGACGGAACACCTTTGGCTTCCAGCGTCGAGACCAGCGCCTCGCCGGTGCCGAGCTGCGTGATCACGGTAGCACAGTCGAAGTCGGGATTGGGCCTGAACGTCTCGGCGGCGGTCCTCACGGCCTTCTGCTCCCGTGGCGTGTAGGCGCGCAGGGCGTGCTGCACCCGGTTGCCGAGCTGGGCCAGAACGGTCTCGGGGATATCCAGCGGATTCTGGGTGACGAAGTAGACGCCGACGCCCTTCGAACGGATCAGGCGGACCACCTGTTCGACGCGGTCGATCAGCACTTTCGGCGCGTCATCGAACAGAAGGTGCGCCTCGTCGAAGAAAAAGACCAGCTTTGGCTTGTCGGGATCGCCGACTTCGGGCAGCTCCTCGAACAGTTCCGACATCAGCCACAACAGGAATGTCGCATAGAGCCGGGGATTCATCATCAGCTTGTCGGCGGCCAGCACGCTGATCGCGCCGCGCCCGTCGCGGGTGGTGCGCATGATGTCGGCGATCCGCAATGCCGGCTCGCCGAAGAAATTCGTCGCGCCCTGCTGCTCCAGAACCAGCAGCGTGCGCTGGATTGCGCCAACCGAAGGTTTCGTCACATTGCCGTAGCGAGCGCCGATTTCTTCGGCGCGCTCGGCGATGTTGGCAAGAAGCGCTTGCAGGTCCTTCAGGTCCAGCAGCAACAAGCCCTCTTCGTCGGCGATGCGGAAGGCGATGTTCATGATGCCTTCCTGCGCCTCGGACAGGTTCATAAGCCGCGACAGCAGCAGC
The DNA here is from genome assembly GCF_055811435.1 of Mesorhizobium sp. WSM4837. Lineage (NCBI taxonomy): Bacteria > Pseudomonadati > Pseudomonadota > Alphaproteobacteria > Hyphomicrobiales > Phyllobacteriaceae > Mesorhizobium > Mesorhizobium sp. WSM4837. Next base: position 42,734 of record NZ_JBVVQE010000029.1, on the reverse strand, counting down.
GGCCCCATTTCCGAGACGGTGGCGCGGATCGGATGGCCCTGCTCGCCGAAAAGATCCCAGAATATGACCGGAAATTCCTGGAAATCATAGGGATCGAGCTTGACCTGCTCGGCGCGCTTGACCAGAAAATCCTGTGCCGCGCCCATCATGGCGATACCGGACAGGTCGCCCTTGATGTCGGCGCAGAAGACCGGCACGCCGGCATTGGAGAAACCTTCCGCCAAAATCTGCAAGCTCACGGTCTTGCCGGTGCCGGTCGCGCCGGTGACCAGGCCATGACGATTGCCATACTGAAGCAGCAGGTTTTCGGCGCGCTGGTAGCTGTCATCAGGCTTTCGGCTGGCTCCGATGAAAATACTGGTGTCGTCAGCCATGTGTCGGGTCTCCGCAACCTGAAGTGTTGAATGCCCTGATCTATTGAAAGTGGTGGGGCTCGCCGCAGGTATAATGACGCCATTGCGCAGCGACAATGGCCATGGTCGAAATTGGGTTTTGGAGCTTGCGGATTTTGCGCATGTTTGGCAATCGGTTGAAGGTTCACCGTCGCAGGGCGCGTGTTGCATTGTGATATGCGACGGGGAACCGTAGACTGACGTTCCAGGCCTATCGGCCGAGAAGACGAGGAGAGCGGATGGCCGGTGCCTTGAACCACGATGCCGAACTTCCGAACCCTGACCGGCAGCGGTGGCTGGCCCTTGCGGAAAAAGCCCTGGCCGGCGGATCCTTCGAGGAAAAACTCGTATCCCATACGGACGATGGCATCCGCATCGAACCGCTTTATGATCGTTCGGTCACCGCAGAGCCTCTCCCACGGGCAAACCCCGGATCGCCGTGGATCGTCAGCCAGCGTATCGACGATCCGGATGTCGGCCGCGCCAAAGCCCAGGCCCTGGAGGACGTCGCACAGGGCGCCACCGGATTGTCGCTTGTCTTCGAAGGCGCGCCGAATGCGTTCGGCTACGGGCTGCCGAGGACTGCCGAGGCGCTGGAGACCGTGCTGGACGGCGTGCCGCTCAACCGCATCCAGGTCCGCATCGACGCGCATCCCTGGAGCCGCGCCGTGGCCGACTGGCTGGTTGCGTTCTTGAGCAAGCGCCGGTCAGACCCGGCAAAGCTCAACCTGTCCTTCGGCATCGACCCGGCGGCGATCTTTGCCGGAACCGGCCGGTTGCGGATGTCGATCGAGGCCTTGCAGGCGTCGATGCCGCAGTCCCTGGCGCACTTTTTCTCGATGGGCGTGCCCGGGGTCCTGCTGGAGGCAGACGGACGCGTCTTCCACAATGCCGGTGCCACCGAAGCGCAGGAGCTGGGCACCATGATGTCTTCGGCGGTCTCCTATCTCCGGATGTTTGAGGAGGCGCGCCAGCCGCTTGTCTATGCGGCGCCCCATATCGGCTTTGCGCTGAGCGTCGACCAGGACCAGTTCGTATCGATGGCCAAGGTCAGGGCCCTGCGCAGGCTGTGGGCGCGGGTCCAGGAGGCATGCTCGATCTCCGCCGCCACCGCCAACATCCATGCCGAGACATCGTTCCGCATGATGACTTCGGCGGACCCGGAGACGAACATCCTGCGCACCACGATCGCCGCTTTTGCCGCGGCAGCCGGCGGGGCGGACTCGGTCTCCATCCTGCCTCATACGATCGCGCAGGGCCTGCCGGCGGGCTTTGCCCGCCGTGTTGCCCGCAATACGCAACTGATCATGGCCAACGAAAGCCATATCGATCATGTCGCCGACCCTGCTTGCGGTTCGGGCGCCGTTGAAGCGCTGACTGGCGAACTCTGCGAAGCGGCGTGGGAAGAATTCCAGCGGATCGAGGCGGAAGGCGGCGTGCTGTCCAGCCTGCAGCAAGGACACATCCAGAAACGGGTTCAGGCGGCCTCCGCCCGCCGCAATGCTGCCTATCAGGCGGGCGAGCGGGCCATCATCGGCACGACGCTTCACCCGTCGAAGACCGAACGTCCGGTCGAAACCTTGGCGGCGGAGCGGCGGCCCTCGGTCACCGAGGGCGTCGCGGTGTGCGAGCCGCTGTTTCCGATCCGTATCGATCAATCGATCGGAGCAGCATCATGATTCCGGATTTCAGCCAGATCGGCTGGTCGGCGCCGCGCCGGGCGCCGATTGAGGTCAAGGGCCAGCGGATGACCCCGGAAGGACTGGCCATCAAGCATCTGTACAACCAGGGCGACCTCAAGGGGTTACCGCATCTCGACACTTATCCGGGCCTGCCGCCATTCGTGCGCGGCCCCTACCCGACCATGTATGTCCAGCAGCCGTGGACGATCAGGCAATATGCCGGCTTCTCGACGGCGGAAGAGTCGAACGCCTTTTACCGGCGCAACCTCGCGGCCGGCCAGAAGGGACTGTCGGTCGCTTTCGACCTTGCCACGCATCGCGGCTACGACAGCGATCATCCGCGCGTTGCCGGTGATGTCGGCATGGCAGGCGTCGCCATCGATTCCATCCTCGACATGCGCCAGCTCTTCGACGGCATCCCGCTTGACGAGATGACGGTGTCGATGACCATGAACGGCGCGGTGCTGCCGATCATGGCGCTCTACATCGTCGCCGCGGAAGAACAGGGCGTTGCGCAAAAGGACCTCGCCGGGACCATTCAGAACGACATTCTGAAAGAGTTCATGGTGCGCAACACCTACATCTATCCGCCAAAACCTTCGATGCGGATCGTGTCGGACATCTTCTCCTATACGTCGCAGCACATGCCGAAGTTCAATTCGATTTCGATCTCCGGCTATCACATGCAGGAGGCAGGGGCGACCGCCGACCTCGAGCTCGCCTACACGATCGCCGATGGAATCGAATATGCCCGCGCCGGTATCGCGGCGGGGCTCGATATCGACCGTTTTGCGCCGCGCCTGTCCTTCTTCTGGGCGATCGGCATGAACTTCTTCATGGAGGTCGCCAAGCTGAGGGCAGCCCGCCTTTTGTGGTCGACCCTGATGCTGAAGAACTTCTCGCCGAAGGACGAGCGCTCGCTGTCGCTGCGCACCCATTGCCAGACTTCGGGCTGGTCGCTAACGGCGCAGGACCCTTACAACAACATCATCCGCACCATGATCGAGGCGATGGCGGCGACGCAGGGTCATACACAATCGCTGCACACCAACGCCTTCGACGAGGCGATGGCGCTGCCGACCGACCATTCGGCCCGCATCGCCCGCAACACGCAGCTCATCCTGCAAAAGGAATCCGGCACCACCCGCATCATCGACCCGTGGGGCGGCTCTGCCTATCTCGAACGGCTGACGCATGACCTGGCGGCGCGCGCGCTTGCCCATATCGAAGAGGTCGAGAGCCTGGGCGGCATGGCCGCCGCAACCGAAAAAAACATACCGAAGCTGCGCATCGAAGAGGCCGCCGCGCGCACGCAGGCGCGGATCGATTCCGGCGAGCAGATCCTGGTCGGCGTCAACGCCCATCGTCCCGAGACGGATATCAAAGTCGACGTGCTGAAGATCGACAACGCCGAAGTCAGGGCCCGGCAATTGTCGAAACTGCAGCGGCTGAAAGGCACGCGCGACGTCGGCGCCGTCGAGAGCGCACTGAGTGCGCTGAGCCGGGCCGCGGAGAGCGGCGAAAATCTGCTGGAGTTCGCCATTCGCGCCGCACGCGCCAACGCCACGGTCGGCGAGATTTCACTGGCGCTGGAAAAGGTTTTTGGCCGCCATGTCGCCTCCGTCCAGACGATCTCCGGCGTCTATCGCAGGGCGCTCGGCGACAATCCGGCGGTCGATCGGCTGCAGGACAAGATGGTCGCGTTCGAGGAGAAGTCCGGCGGCAAGCCACGCATTCTCGTCGCCAAGATGGGACAGGATGGCCATGATCGCGGCCAGAAAGTGATCGCCACCGCCTTTGCCGATCTAGGCTTCGACGTCACCGTCGGGCCGATGTTCCAGACGCCGGACGAGATCGCCAGGCTTGGCGTCGAGCACGACGTGCATATCATTGGCGCCTCGTCGCTGGCCGCGGGTCATTTGACGCTCATTCCCGAACTCAGGGACGCGCTGAAGAAGCTTGGCCGCGACGATATGCTGATCGTCGCCGGCGGCGTCATCCCGCCGCAAGATCATGAGGCGGTACGGCAGGCGGGTGCTGTGGAAATCTTCCCGCCAGGCACCGTCATCCCGGAAGCGGCGGAGCGGCTGATGGATAGGCTGCTGCAGGCCGGCTGAACTTGTTATAATCCATGTTGCAACGACCGACAATTGGAGTTATAATTGGCGTTGCAACAAGGGTTGAATCCATGAACACGACCATTCGCAAAATCGGCAATTCCGAAGGCGTGATCCTGCCCAAGGAAATTCTCGATCACCTGAATCTGAAGGCCGGCGATCAGCTTGAGATCGTCGAAACGAGCAAGGGCATCGCCCTTCGGCCAGTGGACGACAGCTTCGAACGGCAGATGGAAGCTGCTCGCCAAGTCATGGACAAATACAAAGTCGCGCTTCAGAAGCTCGCCGAATGAGCTGGGAGTTCCTGAGCCGGCGTGCGGTCGAAGCCATGCACGCCGAGCAGTTGCGTCGGCACGGCGGAGCGCACGGTTTGAGGGATGAGAATGCCCTCGAATCGGCGCTCGCCCGAGCCGAGAACAAGGCGAACTATGGGGATCCATCGATCGAGGATCTGGCGGCGGCCTATATCTTCGGCATCGCCAGAAATCACGCCTTTGTCGACGGCAACAAGCGCGCGGCCATCGTCGCCGCCGGCGCGTTCCTGATTGTCAACGGCTATGTGCTGACGGCCGACAACGGCACGATCTATGAGTTCGTCATGGGCGTCGCCGCCGGCGAAATCGACGAGGCGGGTGCTGCGGCGTTCTTCCGCGACCATGTCGTCAAGGTCGAGGGCTAATGTGCGTCGCGTTCGGGATGGATTCCCGCGACGCGCTTTAAGTTCTCGTTTTTATGCAGTCGCTATCGCAAAACCGCTGCGCACCCTCGGGTCAGGGCCGCATGCTTTTGGGGCGACATGCATTAGCTGTCGGAGAGCTTCACAATCTCCCACTCCCTGCCGTTCACCACGGCAATTTCGCCGACCTTCTTGCCGAACAAGGCCAAGGCCATCGGTGAAACATGGGAAATCGTCCCCTTGGCCGGATCGGCCTCATCCTCGCCGACAATCCTCCAGTGCACCTTCCTGCCGTCCTCGCCTTCCAGCGTGACGCCCATGCCGAAGCGAACCAGGTCACTGCCCGGTTCCGGCACGGAAAGCTCGGCGCTTTCACGCCGCGCGGTCCAGTAGCGCAGGTCGCGCGAGATGAGCGCGATGCGCTCGCGGTCGGCCCTCTTTTCCGCTCTGCCCAGATCGTCGCGCAGGGCAGCCAGTTCGGCGTCGATCAGCGCCAGGCCGCGTTGCGTCACCAGATTGCGATGGTGGCTGATCGGCCGCTCGCCGATGCCGGCGATGGCGTTTTCGCTATCTTCTTCGCGCGTGAAGGCTCTGCTCATCAGTCGAGCTTATGCCTCGCGTGGCGACTCCACAAGCTATTGCCGGCAAACCGGATCTGCCGATCCGGCGTGACACGATTCCTGCGGCGCGACGGCCGGACACTCGGACTCTGTGCGGATATGCGCATCTGACCATCGGACGCAATCCTGGGAGCCGAAGCCCGTTCTCAGCCCAGCGCAGCAGTGGGGCGGAGTGAGCCGACCTTGGCGCCGATCCGGTTTTCCACGGGCGGATGTGCCTGTTCGACCAGTATCGCCGCCAGCGCCTTGTCGGCGTGCAAAACCTTGGCCATGCAGGCCGCGACCATGACTTCAGCGGCGCGGCCGGCGCCATCATCGCATTTCAGCGCAATGCCAAGGCCAAGCTCGGGAAGTGCCGCGCAATAGACGCCTTCGGCCCCTCCCTTCACAAAAATCCGGCCTGACGCGGCCTGCATCAGCGCAACATCAGCCCTGCCCGTGCCAGCGACGAAAAATGGCTCGGCCATGCAGGCGGAAAGCAGCCGCTTTGCGGCTTTGGCGCGAATGGGTTCAAAGCCAATACCTGTCGCCATGCGGGCAAAGCCGAGCGCGAAGCTGCGCAGCGGCACGGCATAGGTCGGGATCGAGCAGCCGTCAGTGCCGCAATGATCGACATCATGGGCAGCACCGGTCACCGCTTGCATTGCATCGCGCACCATGTCCTGCGAGGCATGGCCTGATTTGACATAGCCGCGATGAGCGACGCCGGCGTGGACGCAGGTGCAGAGAAAGCCCGCATGCTTGCCAGAACAATTGTTGTGCAGCGCGTTTGGCGAGGTGCCGGCACGGGCGAGCGCAACTGTCGCGTCATGGCTTGACGGCCAATGCGCGCCGCATTCCAGCGCCGTGTCGTCCAGCCCGGCTTTGGCCAGCATCGCCCGCGCCAGTTCGACATGCGCCGGCTCGCCGGAATGCGAAGCGCAGGCCAGCGCCAGTTCGCGATCGCCGAAGCCATACGCATCGGCGGCGCCGCTTTCGACCAGCGGCAGCGCCTGGATCGCCTTGACCGCCGAGCGCGGAAACACCGGGCGAGCCGTATCGCCGATTTCCAGGAACGGCTTGCCATCGGCATCGAAGACCGCAATGGCGCCACGATGCGCGCTCTCTACCACGGCGCCGCGCAAAACTTCGACCAGAACCGGATTCGTCATGAGTTCCCCGCTAACGCATGACCTCGAAAAATCGGATTCGATTTCGAGGATCATGCGTCAAATCAAAATGTTACAGCGTCCTTTGCGCGTCCGGAAGGACGCGCGGCGCTGTAATGCGGGCCGCTTTTATCTGATCCGATCGAGAATGGAAACGTAGTTGGCGACGGCGGCGCCGCCCATATTGAAGATGCCGCCGAGCTTTGCTCCGGGCACCTGGATGCCGCCGGCCTCGCCGACGAGCTGCATCGCGCTCAGCACATGCATCGAGACGCCGGTGGCGCCGATTGGATGGCCCTTGGCCTTCAGCCCGCCTGACGGATTGATCGGCAGCCGACCGTCCTTCGCCGTCTCGCCGTCCATCGCCAGTTTTGCGCCCTCGCCCGATTTCGCCAGGCCCATCGCCTCATATTCGATCAGCTCGGCGATGGTGAAGCAGTCATGCGTCTCGACGAAGGACAAATCGTCGAGCGTCACACCGGCCTTGTTCAGCGCCTGGTTCCACGCCTGCTCGCAACCCTCGAATGCCAGGATGTCACGCTTCGACATCGGCAGGAAATCCTGCACATGCTCGTTGGCGCGGAAAGCGACGGCGCGGCGCATCTTCAATGCCGTCGCCGTGTCGGCAAGCACCAGGGCGGCGGCGCCGTCCGAGACCAGCGAGCAGTCGGTACGCTTCAGGGGACCGGCGACGAAGGGGTTCTTCTCGCTCTCGTGCCGGCAGAACTCATAGCCGAAATCCTTGCGCATCTGCGCATAGGGATTGTCGACGCCGTTCCTGTGGTTCTTGGCGGCGATCATTGCCAGCGCGTCCGACTGGTCGCCATAGCGTTGGAAGTAGGCTTGCGCGATCTGGCCGAAAACGCCGGCGAAGCCTGCCGGCGTGTCGCCCTCTTCGGGCAGATAAGAGGCCTTGAGAAGATTCTTGCCGATTTCTGGACCTGATGTCGTCGTCATCTGCTCGGCGCCGACCACCAGCACGATGCGCGCCGCATTGGCGTCGATGGCACGGATGCCTTGCCTGACCGCCGCCGAGCCGGTGGCGCAGGCGTTCTCGACCCGCGTCGCCGGCTTGAAGCGCAGCCGGTCGTCGGCCTGCAGGACCAAGCTTGCGGTGAAATCCTGTGCGGAAAAGCCGGCATTGAAGTGGCCGAGCACAATCTCGTCGACCTCGTCCGGACCGATGCCGGCATGTTCGAGCGCCTCGCTAGCCACCTTGGTGATCAGGCCCTCCAGCGTCTCGCCTTCGAGCTTGCCGAAGCGCGAATGCGCCCAGCCGACGATGCATGCTGTCATGGTTATCTCCATCCCTGCGGGCCGGGCTACGCGATGTGGCGGCGCGCTATCAACATTGTTCAAGAATGAACCGTTCCAGCGGACTTCGTAAAGGGGCCAGAACCACACAACCACTTGATCTTGATATCTGGTCACGGCAGCCGACATTTGCCACACAATCGCGTCGGATTTTTGTTGATTGATCCGTCAATAAAAAATAATCTTGCCGCAACGGACCGGAGCAAAGATGCCGAAAATCGGAATGGAGCCGCTGCGCCGCAGGGCGCTGATCGACGCGACGATCTCGGCGATCGGCGAGCGCGGTTCGCTTGATGTGACGATGTCGGAAATCGCCGGGCGAGCCGGGGTGTCCTCGGCGCTCGCCCATCACTATTTCGGCGCCAAGGACGAACTTTTGCTGGCGACGATGCGGCACATCCTGGCCGAGTTGACCGCCGACATGCGGCGCGCGCTTCGATCGGCCAGCACGCCACGCCAGCGCGTTTCGGCGGTGGTCGCGGTCAATTTCTCCGACGCCCAGTTCCAGCCGGAAACGATAGCCGCCTGGCTCGCCTTCTATGTCGAGGCGCAGAAATCGCCAGCGCTGCGCCGGCTGCTCAAGGTCTATGCGCGACGCCTGCATTCCAATCTGTTGAGCGGGCTGACCTGCATCCTGCCGAGAAGCGAAGCCGACCGCGTCGCCGAGGCGACAGCGGCGCTGATCGACGGGCTCTACATCAGGCGCGCGCTGAAGGACGGCGTGCCCAATGCCGCGACCGCGATCGCGCTGATCGAGGACTATCTCGAAACGAAACTCGGCCGGCGGAGCGCGCAGTGACGTCGAAGCGACCCAATTTTCTGATCGTCATGGTCGATCAGCTCAACGGCACATTGTTCCCGGATGGGCCGGCGGACTTCCTGCATGCGCCGCATCTGAAGGCGCTGGCGGCTCGTTCGGCGCGCTTCAAGAACAATTACACCGCCTCGCCGCTCTGCGCGCCAGGCCGTGCGGCGTTCATGAGCGGCCAGTTGCCGTCGCGCACCGAGGTCTATGACAATGCCGCCGAATTCGCCTCGTCGATCCCGACCTATGCGCATCATCTGCGTGCCGCCGGCTACCACGCCTGCCTGTCCGGCAAGATGCATTTCGTCGGGCCGGATCAGTTGCATGGCTTCGAGGAGCGGCTGACCACCGACATCTATCCGGCCGATTTCGGCTGGACGCCGGATTATCGCAAGCCCGGCGAGCGGATCGACTGGTGGTATCACAATCTCGGTTCGGTGGCCGGCGCCGGTGTCGCCGAGATCACCAACCAGATGGAATATGACGACGAGGTCGCCTTTCACGCGGTGCAGAAGCTTTATGATTTCGCCCGCGTCTCGGACGATGCCGCGCGCCGGCCGTGGTGCCTGACCGTCTCCTTCACCCATCCGCACGACCCGTATGTCGCGCGCCGGCGCTATTGGGATCTCTACGAGGATTGCCCGGCGCTCGAGCCGGAAGTCGGCTTCATCCCCTATGACGAACAGGATCCGCATTCGCAGCGGCTTTACCGCGCCAGCGACTATGACAGTTTCGACATCACCGGCGAGCAGATCCGCCGCGCGCGGCGCGGCTATTTCGCCAGCATCTCTTATCTCGACGACAAGGTCGGCGAACTGCTGTCGGTGCTCGAGCGCACGCGGATGCTCGACGACACGATCATCCTGTTCTGCTCCGATCACGGCGACATGCTCGGCGAGCGCGGCCTGTGGTTCAAGATGTGCTTCTTCGAGGGCTCGGCGCGGGTGCCGCTGATGATCGCCGGAAAAGACATTTCGGCCATCCTGATCGACGCACCGGTCTCCAATCTCGACGTCGTGCCGACGCTTTGCGACCTCGCCGGCATCGACATGAGCGCGATTGCGCCATGGACCGACGGCCAGTCGCTGCTGCCGCTGCTCGACGGCAAGACGCGCACTGAACCTGTGCTGATGGAATATGCGGCCGAAGGCTCCAACGCGCCGATGGTGGCGATCCGCGAGGGCCGTTACAAATTCATCCATTGCGAGATCGATTTCCCGCAACTGTTTGATCTTGAATCGGATCCGCGGGAATTGACCAACCTCGCCGCCGACCCGGCGCACGCGGCTTTGGTGGCTTCTTTCACCGATAAGGTCCGGGCGCGCTGGGACATGGCTGCCTTCGATGCCGCCGTACGCGCCAGCCAGGCGCGCCGCTGGGTGGTCTATCCGGCGCTGCGCAACGGCACGCATTACCCCTGGGAATTCCAGCCGCTGCAGAAGGCCTCGGAACGTTACATGCGCAACCACATGAACCTCGACCTGCTCGAAGAGCAGAAGCGCTTTCCACGAGGCGAATGATGACAACCCAGGTCCCCTCCCTCGATCACCTCAAACAGGCCTATGCCGTCACCGCCAAGGCGACGCAGATCACGCCGCTGCTGGAATCGGCGGCCTTGGCCAGAGAGACCGGCGCCTTGCGCGTCTTCGTCAAGCCGGAGTCGCTGCAATGGGCGGGTTCCTTCAAGGTGCGCGGCGCCTTTTGGCGGCTGAAGCGGCTTTCGCCCGATGAAGCCAGGAAGGGCGTCGTCGCCTATTCCTCCGGCAATTTTGCGCAAGGGCTGGCCGCCGCCGGCCAGGCGCTGGGCATTCCAGTGACCATCGTCATGCCGATCGACGCGCCGGCCGCCAAGCGCGACGCAACGACCGGCTATGGCGCGCGCGTGGTGCTGACCGACCATGGCGAGCGCGCGCGTGAGGAGGTTGCCGCCGCCACGGCGCGTGAGATCGCCGAGACCGAGGGGCTGGCGCTGCTGCATCCGTTCGATGACCCCGAGATCGTCGCCGGCCAGGCTGGTGCCGGGCTGGAGGCACTCGAGCAACTCGATGCCAAGAATGCCAGCGCCGATCTGCTGTTCTGCGCGGTCGGTGGCGGCGGGCTGATCGGCGGCGTTTCGCTGGCTTTCCACTATCTGTCGCCGGCGACCGAGATCATTGGCGTCGAGCCGGACGGTTTCGACGGCATGGGCGCGTCGCTGGCGCATGGCGTCATCGAAACCATGCCGATCAGGCCGAAATCGATATGCGACGGGCTGATGGCGCGCAGGCCCGGCGACGCGCCGTTCGCGGCGGTCAGGACCGCGGGCGTTCGCGGCATCACCGTCGACGATCAATCGGTGCGCGGCGCGATGCGCGGCGCCTTCGAACGGTTGAAGCTGGTGCTGGAACCTTCGGGCGCTGCATCGCTGGCGGCGCTGCTCGGCGGCAAGGTGGATGTGAGCGGCAAGAGCGTGCTCGTGGTGGCAACCGGCGGCAATGTCTCGCTCGCCGATTTCATGACGCATATGAACGATGGGCGCATATGAACCATGCTTGAGGCGGATTTCGTCATCATCGGCGCCGGCTCGGCCGGCTCGGCCATGGCCTACCGGCTGTCGGAGGATGGCAAATATTCGGTGATCGTCATCGAATTTGGCGGCAGCGACATCGGGCCGCTGATCCAGATGCCGTCGGCGCTGTCTATCCCGCTCAATATGAGCCTCTACGACTGGGGTTTTGCCAGCGAGCCGGAGCCGCATCTCGGCGGCCGTGTGCTGGCGACGCCGCGCGGCAAGGTCATCGGCGGCTCGTCCTCGATCAACGGCATGGTCTATGTACGCGGTCACGCCCGCGATTTCGACCATTGGGCAGAACAGGGCGCGGCTGGCTGGGGGTTTGCCGACGTGCTCCCCTACTTCAAGCGCATGGAGGACGCCAACGGCGGCGAGAATGGCTGGCGCGGCCACGGCGGCCCACTGACCGTGCAGCGCGGCTCAAGAACGAATCCGCTCTACGGCGCCTTCGTCGAGGCAGGCCGTCAGGCCGGCTTCGAAGTGACCGACGACTACAACGGCGCGAAGCAGGAAGGCTTTGGGCCAATGGAGCAGACCATTCGCGGCGGCCGCCGCTGGTCGGCGGCAAGTGCCTATCTCAGGCCAGCGCTGAGGCGGAAAAATGTAAGCTTGGTCAAGGGCTTCGCCCGACGGGTGATCATCGAGAATCAACGCGCCACCGGTGTCGAGATCGAAGTGCGCAGACGGATTCAGGTGATCAAGGCGCGACGTGAAGTGATCGTTGCCGCCTCCTCGATCAATTCGCCCAAGATCCTGATGCTGTCCGGCATCGGCCCGGCCCAACATCTCAGGCAATACGGCATTCCGGTGATCGCCGACCGGCCCGGCGTCGGCCGCAACCTGCAGGACCATATGGAACTCTACATCCAGCAGGAATCGACGCAGCCGATCACGCTGAATTCGGTGCTGAACCCGTTCTCAAAGGCGCTGATCGGCGCGCAATGGCTGTTCTTCAAATCGGGCCTCGGCGCAACCAACCATTTCGAGGCGGCCGCCTTCGTGCGCTCGCGCGCCGGCGTCGACTATCCCGACATCCAGTATCATTTCATCCCGGCGGCGGTCCGCTATGACGGCAAGGCGGCGGCGAAAGCGCACGGTTTCCAGGCGCATGTCGGGCCGATGCGATCGAAGTCGCGCGGTTCCGTCACGCTGCGCTCGCCCGATCCCGGATCGAAGCCGGTGATCCGCTTCAACTACATGTCGCATCCGGACGACTGGATCGAGTTCCGCCACTGCATCCGGCTGACGCGCGAGATCTTCGGCCAGTCGGCCTTCGACCCTTATCGCGGCAAGGAGATCTCGCCGGGCTCGCAGGTGCAGTCGGACGACGATCTCGATGCCTTCATCCGCGATCACGCCGAAAGCGCCTACCACCCCTGCGGCACTTGCAAGATGGGCCGCAAGGATGATCGGATGAGCGTCGTCGATCCGGAATGCCGTGTCATCGGCGTCGACGGGCTGCGGATCGCCGATTCTTCGATCTTCCCGCGCGTCACCAACGGCAATCTGAACGCGCCGTCGATCATGACCGGCGAAAAGGCCGCCGACCACATTCTCGGCCGCACGCCGCTGGCGCCGTCCAACCAGGAACCATGGATCAATCCGCGCTGGCAGGTGTCGGATCGATAGAACGACGTGGGTCCATTCGGACGCACAAGCGCTCTATCGCTTTTTTAGTCCTCGCATCGGGGGGGGGGGAGATGTATGGGTGTTTGGGGGGGGGGGGGGGCCCCCCCCCCCCCGGGGGGGGGGGGCGGCCCCCGGGCCCAGCCAGGAAGTAGGTGGGCCCCCCCCCGCCCCCCCCTATTCTTTTTCTGTTTTTTTTCCGGCCTCCCCCTCACACACATCTTAGCCTGTACCCCCCCCCCCGATGCGATAAGCCACGATCCGGCGGTGTCTGCCCGCCGGGCCCATCGAAAGACAATTTGGAGAAGACCCCATGCGCGCCCAGCCAAAGGCATCGCACTATGTCAACGGACGCTACATCGACGATGAGCAAGGTGCGCCGCTGCCGGTCATCTATCCGGCAACCGGCGAGACCATCGCGATGCTGCGTTCGGCGACGCCGAACGTGCTTGAACTGGCGATCGAAGCAGCGCGTGCAGCACAACCGGCCTGGGCGCGGCTGAAGCCGGTCGAGCGCGGGCGCATCCTGCGCCGCGCCGCCGACATATTGCGCGTGCGCAACGCCGACCTGGCGCGCATCGAGACGCTGGATACCGGCAAGGCAATCCAGGAGACGCTGGTGGCGGACGCGCCATCGGCAGCCGACTGCCTCGAATATTTCGGCGGCGCGGTCGCTGCCTATAATGGCGAGTCCGTCGATCTCGGCGGCGCCTTTGCCTATACAAGGCGCCAGGCGCTGGGCGTCTGCGTCGGCATCGGCGCCTGGAACTACCCGATCCAGATCGCCGGCTGGAAATCGGCGCCGGCACTCGCCATGGGCAACGCCATGGTGTTCAAGCCGTCGGAGAATACGCCGCTGTCGGCGCTGGCGCTCGCCGAAATCTACACCGAGGCCGGCCTGCCCGACGGCCTGTTCAACGTCGTGCAAGGCTATGGCGATGTTGGCGCCGGCCTCGTCGGCCACGATGTCGTCGCCAAGGTCTCGGTGACCGGTTCGGTGCCGACCGGCCGCAAGGTGCTGTCGCTCGCCGGCTCGAAGATGAAGCATGCCACCATGGAGCTTGGCGGCAAGTCGCCGCTGATCATCTTCGACGATGCCGATCTCGAAAATGCCATCGGCGGCGCCATGCTCGGCAATTTCTATTCGACCGGCCAGATCTGCTCCAACGGCACGCGGGTCTTCGTGCAGAAGGGCATCCACGACCGTTTCGTCGAACGGCTGGTCGAGCGGACCAAGAAAATCCGTATCGGCGATCCGCTCGACCAGGAAACGCAGATGGGACCGCTGGTCTCCAAGGCGCAGCATGAAAAGGTCATCGGCTATATCGAGGCCGGCAAGCAGGATGGCGCTGTGCTCGCCTGCGGCGGCAATGTACCTTCGCTGCAAGGTTTCCAAGGCGGCTTCTTCGTCGAGCCGACGGTCTTCACCGGCGTCACCGACACGATGCGCATCGCGCGCGAGGAGATTTTCGGGCCTGTCATGAGCGTGCTGAAATTCGACGGTGAGGACGAGGTGATCGACCGCGCCAACGATACCGAATTTGGCCTTGCCGCCGGCGTGTTCACGCGCGACCTGCCGCGCGCCCACCGCGTCATCGCCGAGTTGCAGGCCGGCACCTGCTGGATCAACGCCTACAACCTGACGCCCGTCGAAATTCCCTTCGGCGGCTTCAAGCAGTCGGGAATCGGGCGAGAAAACTCGCTTGCGGCGTTGGCACTCTATTCGCAGTTGAAGTCGGTCTATGTCGAGACCGGGGATGTGGCGAGCCCCTATTGAGGCGCACCGGCGCCGCCGACCAGAGACCTTAGCCAGAGAACTTAGAACGTCTGGTTGTAGGCGCCGACCTCAGGGCTGCGGCGCAGCACCGCATCGACGGCTTCGAACATCTGTCGGCGCCGTTCGGACGACACCGGGCTCTCCACCACGACGACAAGCTCCGGCTTGTTCGACGACGCCCGCACCAGGCCCCAGGTGCCGTCCTCGGCAACGACGCGAACGCCATTGACGGTGATCAGCTCGGCGATCTTCTGGCCGGCGAAGATGGCGCCGTCATGCTTCATGGCTTGAAAGTCGGAAACGACCCGCTCGACCACGCCATATTTCAGCTCGTCGGCGCAGTGCGGCGACATTGTCGGCGTGCCGAAAGTCAGCGGCAGGTCGCGATAGAGATCTGCCATGCTGCTTGTCGGGCTGCGATCCAGCATCTCGCAGATGGCGATGGCTGTGATCAGACCATCATCATAGCCGCGCCCGATCGGCGGGTTGAAGAAGAAATGACCGGATTTCTCGAAACCGGCGATGGCGCCAAGCTCGGCCACGCGCCGCTTTATATAGGAGTGGCCGGTCTTCCAATAATCGGTGACGGCGCCATCGGCGCGCAGCGCGGCGTCGGTATTGAACAATCCGGTCGACTTGACGTCGACGACGAAGGTCGAGCCTGGATGCAGGCGCGCAATGTCGCGCGCGAGCATGACGCCGACCTTGTCGGCGAAGATCTCGTTGCCTTCATTGTCGACCACGCCGCAGCGGTCGCCATCGCCGTCGAAGCCAAGCCCGACATCTGCTCCTGTCTCCAGCACCTTGTCGCGGATCGCGTGCAGCATCTTCATGTCTTCGGGATTGGGGTTGTAATTCGGAAACCTATGATCGAGCTCGACATCGAGCGGGATCACCTCGCAGCCGATCCGTTCCAGCGCTTCAGGTGCAAAAGCGCCGGCAGTGCCGTTGCCGCAGGCGGCGACCACCTTGAGCTTTCTCGCTATGCGCTTGTCGCGGGTCAGGTCGTCGAGATAGATCTTGCGGAAATCCGCAACGAAGTCATAGGAGCCGCCGCCGACCAGGTCGAAGTCGCCGGCAAGCACGATCGCCTTCAATGCGCTCATTTCCTCCGGACCGAAAGTCAGCGGACGCGCCGCCCCCATCTTGACGCCGCTCCAGCCGTTCTCGTTGTGCGAGGCGGTGACCATGGCCACAGACGGCGTGTCGAGCGCGAACTGGGCGAAATAAGCCATCGGCGATAGCGCCAACCCGATATCCCTAACCCGCGCCCCGGCGGCCATCAGCCCGGAAACCAGCGCCAGCTTGATCGCCAGCGAATAGGAGCGGAAATCATGCCCGGTCACGATGTCCGGCCCGGCGCCCAAACGCCGGATCAGCGTGCCGAGCCCCATGCCGAGCGCCTGGACACCGATCAGGTTGAGCTCAGGTGGCTCTGCAGAGCCCGGATGGCCGAACCACCAGCGCGCATCATACTCACGAAAGCCGGACGCCTTGATCAGCGCCGAGGTTTCAAACTCGAAAGTGTTGGGAAGGGCTTCGCTAACAATCTTCAGGGACAAGACAGCAACTCCAAGCGGCTGGATTCAGAGTGGTTTCAACGCAGGTGGCCATGCCTATAACACGAGCCGTTAAGCGGTGTTTATCCCGCAGGGAACTGAAACCTGTATGACGTTAGAGCGAAACGGCAAGAAATGCGACAGAAGCGCTGCCATTGGCGCTTGCAGGAACGAAGTACGGCGGCTATAAGCCCGCGGTCTGGTCACGGAGTGTAGCGCAGCCTGGTAGCGCACATCGTTCGGGACGATGGGGTCGCAGGTTCAAATCCTGCCACTCCGACCAGAAAAAACAATGGGTTAGGCATCCCGAATACTGCCTGCCCCACAGATATCCCCACTGAAAAGATGGAAAAGTATCTAGGCCGCTCGATGGAGCTGGCAGACGCATAACTATTTAACTGCGACACGCTATTGCTGCCATTTCACCCGCCAACCCAGGTCGGCTGTTCCGGCACATACCCACTCGCGATTTTGCAGATTCTGAGGCCGCGCCATCTAAACTATGTCTGCTTCGCGCACCATTGGCGCTGTGCGCGGGATTTAGGCGGATCGGACACCGCCGGCACCGGCGAATCGTCCAACGATCTTGCCCAGCGTTCGCAGCGTCCAGGCCAGCGGCGCCAGAACCATCCTCAGCAGAGAAGCCAGGACAAGACAGAGTATAAGGTAGGCTGCAAAGGCGCCGAGCCAAGCCGGGAGACCTGCTTGTTCGGCTATCCAACCGGCTGCGTTTGTCAGAAGGTGAGGTCGCGTGATCGCCACATAGGGAAGTGCGACGACGGCGGCGACACCGGCTGCGGTGCCGACGGCGGAAAGCGATTGGAACGCACCTTTGCCTGCAGCCCTCAGATGTACTATCCGCACAGTTCCGCGACCAGCTGCGGCCACCGGTGCCCTCGCAACGCGCAATGCCTTAGCTGTGGCGCCCATGCCCCCGACGACGATTGCCGCATCGAAGGCCGCCCAACCCATCTCGCCCCAGGTCGGAAGCCGCTCGCCGCGGGTGATCACCCCTTCCAGATCGGAAACGCCACCCAGGACTATGTTCTTCGCACCAAGCAGCGTGCGGGTGAACTGTCTGCGGACTGCTGTTCCGTCAACGATCTCGAACTCCGACAGCATCTCATGCCCGCGATCCTTGAGCTCGTGAATGGCAATAAGCCCATATTGCTCCGGCGAAATCTGGGCGAGGCCGAATCCCATCTGCCGGTCGTCCCACAGGCTCGAGAGGCCCTGACCGACGGTTTCCTGCAACAAGTACTGCGACGATCCATTCTTCACGAAGTAAGCAATCACCGGCACGACCGGATGGCCGAGGCGGTCGAAAACCTCCACGAAATTCGCATCCTCGCCATAGACGAGGAACACTCTGGCTGCATCGTCGCCATATTTCTTCGCTGCCTCATGCCAGCCGAGCCCGCCTGCCGCGCAGGCTGCAAGAACCCATGGCTGAGCCTGCTCCACAGCTTTGCTGCTGAGCGGGCAACGGGTGTCGTCCCGGCGAACTTCCTCCGCCAGCGCGGCTCGCATGACGTCATCCTCGAAGTGATGGGGCTCCAGCCATTCCCATCTGAGCGTCAGGATGATCGCCACAACGAGTGAGGCTGCTAGCAGATATCTCATTCTCAAGGGGGCATCCTCCCGCAGTCATGTCATGCCAAGACGTGGCCGAAGCTATCAGCCAATCCCGATGAAGCGATCGTTAGTTCTGGGATGTGGTGGAAATTTGCTGGAGGGTGGCCGACAGCGGACGTTCCGTTTTCCACCAAACCTCGGCGTTCATGGTCATTTTGGGGCCGAGAGCAGACCGGCAGCTTCGGGCCGCGAATATTCACGAGCGGACATTCAGGTTGCTGTGGGCATCGTCGTGACTTTGCCGTCCTTCATCAGCCCATTTCGCTGCCCGATAGCCGACGTTAACCGTAACCAACGTTCCTGACCCAAACGCGACCTTGCGGAGCCGAGTTCTCTTCTTGAAAGCCGACATTGGCTGCGACCAGCACTCGTGACCCTTCTGCGACGTTCTCATTGGGGCCGACGAACGACCGGATCAAGCGGGAAATCGGCCATTGGCTCACCCGACTGGGATGCTTGGCAAACCCGTTTTCTAAGTCCGCCTGATAGACTTTTGAAATGGGCGTCAATACAATCCGTTGCCCTGCTTTCTGTGAAAGCAAATGCGAAATGTCCGAAGTACGCGCCCAACGCCGTCTTGCAGCCATCATGGCTGCCGACGTGGTGGGCTACAGTCGACTTCTGGACATGGACGAGCAAGGAACGTTGTCCGCGTTAAGGGGGCGGCGGAAGGAGATCCTTGAACCATTGGTCCGCGACCGCCAAGGCCGTGTCGTAAAAGTGATGGGTGATGGCGTTCTTGTCGAGTTCGCAAGCGCGGTGAACGCCGTGTCATGCGCCGTCGAGCTCCAGAAGCGGATGGCGGCCGCGAACGAAGGTTTGGCTGTCGGCCGGCAAATCAACCTGCATATCGGCATCAATCTGGGCGATGTCGTTGTCGAGGACGGCGATCTGTTCGGCGACGGCGTCGTTGTCGCCGTGCGACTTCAGGCAATGGCCGGGGCAGGAGATATCTGTGTCTCCGGCAGCGTTTATGACCAAGTCAAACGGAAGATGGATTGCGGCTTCGACGAACTTGGTCCGCAAGCGATAAAGAACGTCGCCGAACCGGTGTCCGTCTACCGGATTCGGTTGTCGGGCGCGTCGGAAGATGGCGGGCCGGCGGAGAAAGCGCCGCTCCCGCTTCCCGCCAAGCCCTCCATAGCCGTCCTTCCCTTTACGAACATGAGCAACGATCCGGAGCAGGAAGCTTTTGTCGACGGCCTCACCGAAGACCTGATCACGGACCTCTCGACGACGAGCGAGCTGTTCGTCATCGCCAGCAACTCGGCATTTGCATACAAGGGAAGGCACGTAGATGTGCGTCAAATCGCGCGCGAACTGGGAGTGCGCCATCTCCTTGAAGGTAGTGCACGGCGGGCCGCCGGACGGGTGCGTATCAACGCTCAACTGATCGACGCGATCTCGGGCGACCACCTTTGGGCCGAAAGATTCGACCGGAGCCTTGAAGACATATTCGCCGTCCAGGACGAGGTGACCGGCAAGATTGTCGAGGCCCTGGTGGGCCGCCTGATCGCCGCGCCAGTGCGCAACAGACCGAGCAATCTGGAGGCCTATGATCTCTGTGTGCGTGCGCGTGCCCTGGGCCTGCAAACGGCGATCACCGCGAAAGAAGCCATTTTCCTGCTGAATCGGGCAATCGCGCTCGATCCGGAATATGCGGAGGCGCACCGGTGGCTGGCACTCAATCTCTGGCTGGGCTGGGAGTTCTGGGACGAACCGATGGATCCCAACCGGGCGAGGGCGCTTGCCGAAGCACAGCAGGCGGTCGAACTCGATCCGAACGACGCCGGAAACCGATGGGTATTGGGCGTCATATTGGGCCATGAGGGTCGTTGGGCGGAATCGGATGCCGAATTCGACGCTGCCCACAAGCTGGATCCCAATCACGCCGACGCCTGGGCGATGCAGGCTGAACTGACGACAGAAAAGGGCCGGCCAGCCGAGGCCATAGAGCAGGTGCGCAGGGCGCTCCGGCTCAACCCTCACCCGCCCGGTTGGTATTACTGGATGCTGGGCCAGGCCCAATATGCCATCGGCGACTACGAATCCGCGGTTCAAACGCTGCGCAGGCCTGAAACTTATCGCGCGACTTCACGACGCCTGCTTGCGGCAAGCCTTGCGCAACTTGGCCGATTGGAGGAAGCGCGCTGGGAAGCAAAAATGTTCATGATAAGCAATCCGCACTTCACAATCCGGCATTGGTCGGCTTCGCAGCCTTTCCCGGCCGAGGACGTGCGGCGGCATATCGTGGAGGGCTATCGCCTGGCGGGGCTTCCGGAATGACTCGCGTTGGATATAGCCCAGGCCTGCTGTCGACAGGCGCCCCAAGGCTGCCGCAGCGGCAAACATTGGTCTTCTGCCGGAACGAAATTCGCCATATCGTGCGTTTGTTCCCATCGCTGTGTGCTTGACATGGCCAACGGAGACTTGCGGCATCGGATCGCGCGACGCGAGGATCTCGCGGCCATCACTGCGCTTATGGATGCGGCGATCGCCGAACTCCAAAAGCCCTTTCTTGACGACGCCCAGATCCGATCCAGCCGCGCAATCATGGGGCTGGACACGCAGCTTGTCGATGACGGCACCTATTTCGTCGTGGAACACGACGGCGTCCTGGCAGGTTGCGGGGGCTGGAGCCGGCGCGCGACCATGTATGGTGGGGATCAGTCGCCCGGGCGTAATTCGGCGCTGCTTGACCCCGCCAACGACGCGGCGCGGGTCAGAGCCATGTATACCCATCCGGCCTTTGTCAGACGCGGTGTCGGTCGTCTGATCCTTTCGCTTTGTGAAAACGCAGCCAAGGCCGAGGGCTTTGATCGTGTCGAGTTGGCAGCCACAATGGCAGGTGAGCCACTGTATCGAGCCTGCGGCTATCATCCCGCCGAGAAATTCGTCGATGACCGTGGCGGCGCTCCGGTGCCGATCCTGATGATGAGCAAGACGCTCTGAGCAGAGCTCAAAGGGGTCGCCCGCTGCTGGTAATTGCTCTCGTCCAGGTCAGAAGACGCTGGAGATTCAACCAAGCCATCTCGAACTACAACAATACTCCAAAGTTCGCCTGAACTTCCGCTCCCCGTTGAGTCGGACCTTCGTGGCGGTATTCGCGGGTGTCCGGAGATGGCGCACGTCGTCAGTTGATGCGTTCAGACTTCAGATTGCCTGACGAGTTCGGGAAGGTCCGGCCGGGGTGTGGAAACCTGCCCTCGAAATTGACCGCCGAAATGACTTGATTGCGCCTGTCTGCAGACATTCTGTGGTACGGCCGCGCACCGACTAGACCAAGCTAAAATCAGAAAAACTTCAGAACGACGTCGGTACAGGCCCCTTTCGCGGACACATAATGCGCTCGATCCGAGACGAAAAGCGTTGAGCGTGTACCAACATGATGCTGACCCTCACCCCTGAACTTGTAGCCAAGGCCCATCGCCACGTCGTCGATCCAGGATCGCGTTCAGGGACTGTCTATCTGCAGGACGAGGATTATGCGTGGTGGGTTGATCATATCCTTACAGGACGCGGGCAGAGCCGCGAATTCTTGGTGTTCGCCTACGGCTCCCTGATCTGGAAACCGGAATTTGCGGCCGTCGAGGAACGGATCGCACATACCTACGGCTGGCGTCGCGCGTTTGCGCTCAAAATCACTCGCTGGCGGGGCTCACCGGAACGTCCTGGCCTTATGCTGGCGCTCGATCGGGGTGGCGCGTGCAAAGGGATCGCCTTTCGCCTGCCGGAGGAGGGATTGACCAAGGCGTTGGGCAAGCTGTTGCGACGCGAGATGTCTGCAAAACCGCCGTCGAACGTGCCTTGCTGGATAGGGCTCGAGACCGCACAAGGTCCGGTCCGAGCGCTCGCATTCGTGGTCGATCGCAACGCGCGCGCCTATGCCGGCTCGCTCGAACTAGGACAGGTGGCTGACACTTTGGCGACCGCAGCCGGACACTGGGGTTCATGCGCCGAATATCTCTACAACACCATCACTCACCTCGGAGCCAGGGGCATCCGAGACCGGAAGCTCTGGCAGCTTCAGGCGTTGGTCGCCGAACGGCTGCAAGCAGAAAAACGGGCTTGAAAGGAACGCGAGATGCTTCATTCCCTCGAGCGCACAAACGAAATCCGGCAGGAACTTTTCGAGCTTCTCGCGAGCAGCGCGGCAACCTTTTGGTGCTGCCCGTCACAAGCCTCCATTACGGAGGGGCTGGAAGCTGCATTGACAGCCATTGACACCGACCATTCCTTGGAACGTCCGTCGGAGCCAAGCCGACCTCCCTTCTTGATGCGAATTGCAGGTCGTTGGCCTATAAAGGTTTGGCTTAGCCAATTCGGGAACACGGCTTTCAATGGCGACCGAAGCGTCAGCTCAAGCCTGTCGTCTGGGGAAGTTCAGCTTCGACCCCAGCAGCGGAGCGTTGTCTTACGACCGTGAGATCATCTTTCTGCGGCCGAAAGCCCAGGTCCTCCTTTCGCACTTGGTCCGAAATGCCGGCCGTGTGGTTTCGAAGTCGGAGCTTCTCGATGCAGTCTGGCCGGAAGTGACGGTCACCGAAGATTCGCTGACCCAGTGTGTCCGCGAGATCAGAAAGGCCCTCGGGGATGAAGCGCAGGCGCTGGTCCGCACTGTCTCCCGGCGAGGTTACATGCTGGCAGTCGCAAGTGAACCCGACCTGACAACAGACGCACCAGCAGTCGCCGTTCTCCGCTTCCACCATGGAACCGAGGATCCGACCGAAACCGCGATCTCCGACGGCATTGCTGAAGACATTCTCAATGGTTTGGGTCGATTCAGGGCCGTAACGGTGCTTGCACGGAGCACGAGTTTCGCGGCGAGCGGCGAAGCGGCCCAAGAGTGGAGGACGCTTGGCGAAAAGCTTGGTGCCGACTACTTCGTCGATGGCGATATCAAACGCTTGGGCGGCACTTTCGACGTCGGGGTTCGTCTGACAGAGGCCTCCCGTGGGGTTCAGCTTTGGAGTGACCGATATCTGGCACAAGATACCGAGATTTTCTCCGTCCAGAACGAGATCGCGCATCGCATCGTCAGCCGCCTCGTCTCGCGTCTGGAGGATGCCGGGCTGCAACGGATGTCGAGCAAGCCGACTGACAGTCTTGCCGCCTATGAATTGGTGCTTCGGGGTATTGCCGCGTTGCGCGGGTATCGGCCCCAAGACAATGAGGACGCTCGCCAGTTGTTCGAAGCAGCAATCGAAAAGGACCCGCATTACGGCGTTGCACAGTCCTATCTGGCGCTGTCGCAGGTCATCATCGGCGGGTACGCCATGGCATCCACGAAGGTGCTTGCCGGGGCGCTCGACCTCGCCCTCAAAGGTGTGACGCTGGCCCCCGAAGACCCGCGTTGTCACCGAATTCTAGCTATCGTTCGGCTGTATCTCAGGCAGCACGACGCCGCCGAACAGCACGTCAGACGCTCGCTCGACCTCAATCCTCATGACGCCGACACCGTTTGTCAAATGGGCTATCTGCTGACCATGCGCGGCAGGCCGCTTGATGGCCTGGCTTGGATAGACCGGGCGCTTCGCCTCAATCCCGTCCATCCGGACTGGTACCACTATGATCGGTCTGTGGCACTGTATTCAATCGGTGAATATCGGTCGGCGGCAACAGAACTTGAGAGATTGCCTCTGCTCGGTCCCGGTGCCCGCGTCCGACTCGCCGCCTGCTATGCTCAAATGGGAGAACTACAAATCGCCAAGCAGCATTTAGGCGCGGCCGCTGTGGCAGGGTTTTCCCCGTTGGATTACGTCAAGAATGGCATTGTCTTCGAGCACGCTGCCGATATCGAGCATCTTGTCGAAGGCGTGAGGAAGGCATCCGCACAGGCAGAATAGCGCCGCATGTCCTCGGCGGAGGGGATGACAGCTGTTCGCGATTTCCGGTCGTTTGACCGTAACTCCACTTGGGCGGCTTCGGGTTCGACACCGCCCGAAGCACGAACGGCAGCTTTGGAGAAGCGCTAGGAATGTCAAGAAATGGCGCAACGTCGACCTACAGCTTGCCGTGGTAACGTCTGCTTTTGGGCAGTGGCAAAGGCGCCTCGAACGGCCGAGATGGGGCGCTGAACGGCTGGGCCGAATACGGAGCGATGACGACCCGGCTTGACTCACGCGAGGTCGCCCTCTGTTAGATTTCAGTTCCCTCGGCCAGCGTCAGTGCATCCTCGACGTCGACGCCGAGATATCGGAATCGCCGAAACCCATTCATCGACCAGGCATACTGCCTGGTACTCAAATGGCCGGCATGGTCGACCCGACTGGGAAAGGCAAAATCGTCGACCGTGCCACCTCTACGTTCAAGCCATGCAAGGAGGCTTGTTCGGGCGTCTGCCATCAGTTCGAATTGAACTGGCCTCCCAGTCTTCTGTTGCACAACCATGGCCCGGGTCCGAATCTCAGCGCCACTCACTAACGTTCCGATCTTAAGCTTCACCAAGTCGCAACCACGCAACTTGCTATCGATCAAGGTCGAAAAGCGCTCTGTCCCGTGATCGACCTTCACGGTCGAGAAAGAACCGGATTTCCCAAATCTGACGAACCTTCAGAGGTCGTTTGACGCCTACTCTCTTGCCTGCATTCCAGGCGAGACGGCCTTGTCCGCCGAGATCATACTGCGAATGTCCCATATCGTTTCTCCTCTGGCCATTGTTTGGCCAGAGGAGAAACGTTCAGGAGAATGGGGCCGTGAGCAGACCGGCAGCTTCGGGCTGCGAGTCTTGAAGAGCGGACATTCAGCCGGTCGATATCATCGCTACCGGACCTTTGCCTCCAACTGGGCCGACGGCCTGCCCTGAGCTGCCGTCAACCGTGGCATGGAAGGTGATTGCGTTTTCCGCCCAGAGGTCCGGGATTCCTGTTCCGGCTTAGACTGCTCGGTGGATAACTGGTAAGTTCGAGCGCCACCGCGAGGAATTTCACTCCGCCGCGGCGCCGAGGTTGGAGCCATGCCGATTGTCTCCCAGGTTCTTCGTCCTCTTGGTGGGTTGACACTCGCCCTCTGGCTGGCGACAAACCCTGCCGCCAGCCAGGAAGGGGTCGTGCACTGGCGCATGAACAGTCTGCTTCACCCCAAGCTTTTCGGCGAAGCTGGCGAGCGTTTCGCCGAAACGGTGCGGCGGCTGTCGGACGGCGGCTTCATCATCGAGGTGCATGACCGGCTGGTGCTTGACCAGGACACCTTCGGCGCCCTGAACTCAGGCCTTGTCGACGCGGTTTGGGGCTCGGCAGGCCATCACCACCGCGAGGACCCTGCGCTGACCATCTTTACCGGCTTTCCCTTTGGTCCTGACCCGGCCGGCTTTACCGCCTGGATGAGAGGGGGCGGCGGGGCCGAGGCACTGGAGGCGATATACGCGCGCCACGAAATGAAGAGCCTCTATTGCGGTATTCTTCCCGCAGAAGGCGGAGGCTGGTTCCTTGCGCCAGTCGAGAGTTCCGCCGATCTGAAGGGGCTGACTATGCGCAGCTTCGGTTACGGCGCGCGGGTGCTGCAGAAGCTTGGGGTTGTCCCCTACGAACTTCCAGCCGAGGAGATCCGGCCGGCGCTGGAAGCTGGGCTGATCGATGCGGCCGAATTTTCGCTGCCGTCGATCGATGCCGAGCTCGGCATCGCCGATGTAGCTAAATACCTCTACTTCCCGGGCTGGCAGCAGCCGGTAACCTCCCTAGAAATTCTGATGCCGGAGAAGACCTGGGCCGCTCTCTCAGATCACCACAAGGCAGTTCTGGAGACTGCCTGCGGCGATACCCTGTCCTGGACCGCGGCCGAGGCAGCGGTTGAACAGGTCGCGGCCATCGCGGCTTTTCGCACCATGGGAGTCGAGCTGCATGCCTGGCCTGACGAAGTGCTTTCTGATCTGAGAAAGGCGTGGAACGAGGTCATCGCGGAGGAGACTGCCCGGGACCCGCTGCTCGCCGAAGCCTGGAAGAGTTATCTGCAATTTCGTGACGGGTATGGCGATTGGCAGGCGCGCGCCTACGCCAAGTAGCCGGGATCAGCCCGGCATACCAGCCAACCTGAGCCCCTCCAGCAGAATGGCGAGGCCGCTTTCGTCGGCTAGGCCATCGAAAGATTGCGCCACCCCCGCAACGGTCTGCTCGGGCCGGTGCCCAAGCGCGGCCGTGACGACCCTGGCCGCTTCTTCCAGCCGGCCGGCATGAGCAAGGCTCGCGGCGAAGAGCCATCCTGGCCACCACCGCGCGTGTGCGAAAGTTCCGGCACCATAGAGCGGGCCAAGTTCCTCTGCAGCTCGCGCCGGCTCTCCCGCCAGCAGGTAGCTCAGGCCAGCGACTTGACGGTGCCATTCGGGTGGTTTCGGACTTAGGCGCAGGGCCTGCTGGATTGTCAGGACCGCCTCGTCCGAACGCCCTGTCAGGACCAGCGCTTGGGCAAGAACAGCGAGGTTGTCGGCATCCTCAGGATCGATCGTCACCGCTGCTCGGGCATTCGCAAGTGCGTCGACTGGCGAGCGCATCTCCGGAAAGGGGGAGAGGAGCCGCATTTCGGCGAGAAGCCGGTGCGGCCGCGCACCGCCGCCAAGCGCGACTGCGCGCTCCACCATCTCGAGCGCCCGCCCCATTTCGCGGCGACCGCCTCCCCACGCAAGGTGCTGAACTTCCAGCCAGTAGGTCAATCCGAGGCTTGACCAAGCCGCTGCATGCCCGGCATCCTCGGCCACCACCGCCTCGAGAAGTTCCCGTGCCTGTTCGTTATCTCCGCGCCGCCGCCAGTCCCGCGCCTCCAGCAGCGCGTCCGCTTTCACGACGGCTTGATCTGCCAAATCGGGGGCGACTAGGCCGTCCCGCGGTTGTGTCCACCAGAGAATGGTCATCGCAACTATGAGAGCTGCACTGAGCCCGCTCGCCCACACCATCCAGTGCTTCCGACCCACCGGGGCCGACCCCTCTGCATCTGAATCCTGGCCCTCGAGCAGATATCCTCGCCTCGGCACCGTTCGCAGCAGGTTCGTCCCTTCCGGACCAAGTGCTCTGCGAATATCGCTGACGCACTGTGCAAGGGAGTCATCGGAGACGAACACGTCCGGCCAAGTCGCCTGAACAAGATCGTCCTTGCTGACCAGCTGTCCGCGCCGCTCCGCGAGCACCTCAAGGACCCGGTATGACTTCGGCCGCAGTAATCGGTCCATGCCGGCACCATCCTGAAGGCAGCCGCGCCTACGGTTCAGGACGAAATCGCCGAAGTGAATGCTGCGTGGGTAATCCATACCGGATCCCGGGGGTGCTACGGCCAGATTATAGCAGGATTTCGGGAATCTTTCAGGGAGCTTTCATGACCTTCTGCGCCGGCCGGCCCAGCCTCCGCTTGCTCACCACCCGAGGAGGCTCCCATGCGCAGATCAGTTTTAGTGCTCGCTGTCCTATGGCTTGCCGCGATGAATGCGGCCACCGCGGCCGAGCGGGTGGACACGCCGCCTGTCCTCCAGACAATAGGTATGTGGCTGGCAGCGAACTACGACCTGCCGTTGGCGGAACCTCCCGCCCTTGTCACGGCGCCCGCGATCGAACTCGTCACGATGCGTTATGGCGCCGGGGCAACGATCTCGTCGCCGGAGGTCGTTGCCGTCTATGATGGAGACGTCAATACCATCTTTCTTGCCGCAGGCTGGACGGGCCGCACCCCGGCCGAATTGTCGGTTCTGGTGCACGAGATGGTTCACCACCTCCAGGCCGCCGCCGAGATGCGCTTCGCCTGTCCGGGGGAGCGCGAGGCGCTCGCCTATCGTGCCCAGGAGGCTTGGCTTCGGCTGTTCGGTACGGACCTCAAAAGGACTTTTAACATCGACCCTGCGACACTGCTTGTCGCCACGGTATGCACTCATTAGGCCGCCGAAAACGAAGAGCGAAAGCTCCTTCATTGGACGCAAGTGGCCAGGCCGCCTGCGGCAAAAAAGAGGAAGCGGATATTAGCCTGCAAGGCCCCGCGTCACATGAGGCGCATACCGGTCCAGCAGCTTGGGGGCCGACAACGGCCCGTCTGCAGTCGGGCGAGCTTATCGGAAAGCCGTCGTTCAGCAGCCGACCTCATCCCAGACATTCAGATACGGGTGAGCGCTCCCAAGAAACGAATCTGCGAGGGGCTGACCAAGGCAGCAGATGGAGCCAAACCGGGTGTTCGAGGTTCAGGGGCCATCCCACCTGTTTGGCCATAGGCTTAAGGGGAGGAAGGCGGTTATTTCCCCGGATGCGTGAAGATGGAGAGTTTCCATTGAGCGCGATTACCGGATCGATGGCTTGCTTCGGCAGACATGGCTTGCGCAGGATGCTATGCGTGTGATGAACAATAAGCGGGGGCCTCGGGGGGTATTGTGCGAATCGCTCGCGTTCATATCGAGAATTTTCGGGGGATTAAGCAGGCCGATGTCCATTTTTCTGGAACATCTGTCCTGCTTGGTGACAATAATACGGGAAAATCAACAGTATTCGAGGCAATAGAACTCGCCATTGGTCCCGACCGATTGGCGCGTACGCAAGCCATCGACGAGCACGACTATTATGGCGGTGACTATCTGCCTGTGGAAGGAGCGCCGCCAAAGCACATCGTCGTTGAAGTTGTCATCGCGGACCTCGATGAGCAGCACTGCACAAAGTTCCGCAACAATCTCGAGTTCTGGCGGCAGGCCGATCGCTCGCTCCTCGGGCCCGGCCAGGGCGCAAACCTGGGTCAGCCAGGGATCGAACCCGCGGTCCGTGTCCGCTTCGAAGGGGCCTACGACCCCGAGAATGATGATTTCACCGCCAAGACATGGTTCGCGGTGCCGCGGCACGAGGACGGCGCGCCCATCAACGAGTGCCGATCCAGCGACAAACGTGAGTTCGGGTTTCTTCACCTTCGCGCACTGCGAACCGGAAATCGTGCGCTATCTGACCGTCTTCTTGGGTCAGTGTCAGGTCGGGCATTTCCGGTCCCGTGACCGATCTAGTCGACGGACTCAGCGAACTGATAACGACGCTGATCGATTTGGGCCCGGAAGGGGAAGAAGCCATCGCCAAGTACAGCCGCAGACGGCAGTCCCGAAGCGCAGCACACAGTTTAGACGGATTGAGCTTCGCCCCACACGGGTTCCGCCAATACCTCGAACGGATTGCTGCAGGGGAAGCCACACTGGAGGACTTGCACGGCATTCGGATACGGTTGGATTCCACCGCAGAGTCAGTTGAGTTCCATCTCGACCATCTTAGCGCCTATCGCGAAAAGCTGCGGGAAGCGCGAGGCATGGCAGCTGCCGAAAAACTCGACACGATTATGTATGATCGATTGGGCAAGGACCGGCTGCGACGAATGCTCTTCGAGCTTGCCCGAACTCACGACAACACAGACCCGAGATCAGATGCGACAGTAGCTCGGGCGAAGGAAATATTGGCTGCCATGAAGTACCTGAATGCTCAAATCGCCGAGCTCCACGACATGATCTTGGATCCGACCCAGCAGGCAGATTGATACCCTTGTCACGCACCAAGTTCAGAACCCTCATGGACTGCCTCACAAAGCGATGACGAGCTGCGCCAAGGCCGCATCAGTTTGATTGCTCGATAGACGCCGGGAACAATGACGGGCGTTGTCGTCGCCAATGACTGCTTTCGAGATGGCACAAAGAGGAATCCAACGGCCTAAATTAGGCGCATTGGGACCAACAGCGGTGGGCCGTATGCGACCGGAAGCTTCAGGACAAAAAGACCTGCTAGGCGGATAGTTCGCATGCCGCCGTGTCCGGCTTATAGCGGACATTCGGCAATTTGGCAGCGAATGACCACATTGTGACAATCTTGCCGAAGACGAACGTCTAACCTAAACCCTCATCCCAGGACATCAACCAAATTGGAGCCACTGTTTGGGACCGGGCGTAGTTGCGACGTTTGCCCTATCCGGACGTGTGAGCAAATGCCGTGGGCAACCGTGATGCGCGCATTTTTTCGTTCGGTTGCTGCGACGATCGTGATGTCCGGCCTGGCAGGTTGCACGAGCATTTCCTACTATGCACAATCCTTGAAGGGTCACGTGGAGATCATGGCGGCGCGCCAGGATGTCGAAGAGCTGATCGACGATCCTTCGATCCCTGGGACATTGCGCGCTCGAATGGAATCGGCGAGCGCCATCCGACAGTTTGCGATAGATGAACTAGCGCTGCCGGACAACGATAGCTACCGCAGCTATGTCAACGTTGGTCGGGACGCGGTGACATGGGCCATCTTCGCCGCGCCGGAATTCTCGCTGACGCCACGAACATGGTGCTTTCCGGTGTTCGGATGCGTTCCGTACCGAGGATACTTCTCCAAAAGGTCTGCGATTGAAACCGCTGTCGAACTTCAGAGACAGGGCCTGGACGTCTATGTGACCGGCATCACTGCATATTCCACGCTTGGCTGGTCAAGTGACCCGCTGCTAAGCACGATGCTCAGCCAAGATGAAACGTATCTTGCAGGGCTAGTTTTCCACGAGCTGGCCCACCAACGCGTCTATGTGAAGGACGATTCCGCATTCAACGAGGCGTTCGCTGTCGCCGTCGAAACAACCGGCGTGAGAAAATGGCTGCGCGCGGCTGGTGATACCGCCGAGTTGCGCCGTTACAAAGCCGACCGGAGGCGCAGAGCTCAATTTCTTGCGCTGGTGTCGCAGACCCGGGACGAGCTAAGCCATGTCTATGACGGCAGCGCTACCTCTGAGCAGAAGCGGGCCGCGAAGATGGCCGCGATCGAACGGCTGCGGATGCGCTACCGAGAGATGCGCGACAGTCGCTGGCGTGGATACCGGGGATACGATGTCTGGTTCAATGCTCCGATTAACAACGCGAAGCTCGCGGCGACTTCCGTCTACGGCGATCAGGTGGCGACGTTTCTCCGCTTGCTCGATTTGTGTTCGGGCGACTATCCACGGTTCTTCGCGTCGGTTCGACGGATCGGAGCGTTAGACAAGGCTTACCGCGCTGAAGCGCTCAAAGCGGCAGATTCATGCGATCGAGCCGGTCAAATCCGTAGGCCAGAGGCGGCGAATCGGTCACCGATGTACTCGGCAGCCGGCGCAGGTGATTGAATTGACCATTTGGCGGCCGATTTCCCACATACTTTGACGTCGGGCGGGTCGGAAGCCAAAAGTCGGGCTACAGAAGGTAGAAGCCAAAAGCGGACTTGCCTGAGCCCCCCGGCGGATCCTGGACCACAATGGTTGCCGGCGGGCCGTGGCGCCTCAGCGTGCGCCCTACGAGGCCGAAAACCTCACGCTCACGCCGCGCTGCCGAAAATAAGCCTGCATCAGCTTGCGGCCCGAACGGTTGTTCTGCGCCAGCCTGGTCGGATCGAACACCGCCTGTTTTATCCCTTCTCGTGTCATCGCCGCCTTAAGCGTCGCGATATGCGCGTCGATGTCGGCATTGTCCGCCCGGAGGGAGGCATAGATACTTTCGGTCGCCTCGGCCACGGTCGGTTCGCTCACAGGTGTCGTCCTTTGGTTGGTTGAGCGGCGGCTTACCACAGATTCGCGGCTCCGCCGATACCGATGAGACGGCTAGATGGGCGGCAACAGTGTCCCTTGGGACTTAAAAGGGATGCCAATGACGGGCGCCGGCGGCTAACGCGCCATAAGGATCGGCATCGACGGGTCTTCAAGCATCGAGACGGTGACGCCACCGAAGATGCGCTCGCGCAACCGGGAATGACCGTAAGCGCCCATCACCATCAGGTCGGCGGCGATGTCGAGCGCGTGCCGGCGAAGCACGTCGACGACTGAATGGTCCAGGCTGGGCAGCCGGTCGACTGTGACATTCACGCCATGCCGCGCGAGATAGGCGGCGGCGTCGGCTCCGGGTTCGGCCCCGTGGCGGTACTCGTCCTCCACCGGATCGACCATGACGAGGTGCACCTCATCGGCGCCTGGCAGCAGGCCGAGGGATTCGCGGACGGCACGCGATGCCAGACGGGCGTCCCATGCAATCAGCACGCGTTTCGGCTTCAGGGTCGGCTGCGCCCCCGCGGGGATTAGCAGCAAGGGCTTTCCCGAAGAAAACAATGCGCCTTCGATCGCTTTGCTTTTCAGCGTTTCGTTGGCGAGCAGCTCCGGTCCAATCACCGTAATGTCGGCATAGCGGGCACGGCGGCCGATGGTGTCGTCGGCCCAGCCGGCTTCCGGATATTCGCTGGAGACATCGGCCGAAAGCACGCTGCCGGCGAGAAAAGCCGACAGGTCAGCAGTCCGCTTCTTCAACAGATCCTCGACGGCCCGACGCTCGTCGAGCCAGGCTTCTGAAACGACCGCGGCATACTCCCCGACTGGTGGCGGCGCAGCTACGGCAACGACCAGAACAGCAAGATAGGCGCCGATCTCGTTGCACAGGTCGGCGGCAGGCTTGAGATCACCGTCTCCCTCGTGCGGTCCCGTAACGGCAAGTATCGTCCTGAAAGCCATGGCTGCTGCTCCCGATTTTGCCCCAAAGCCCAATCGTCGTTGCAACAACAGCGAGACGGCTCGGCGCGCTGCTAGCGCTGAGTCAAGAACGCCGCCGGTCATCATTTGATCCGTATCAACATGCCCACGTGCCGACGCCAACAGGTTTCAGGCCGCTGGAGGACGCCAAGAATACGCCCCGAACACCGGAGCAGCAGCATCACGGAACGCATTCGTGACCTGGCTGGTTATATCCAGGCGCTGTGGCAGCAAGGGCCTGATGGCGTGGAATTTCAGCGACCACGCTCGCTGGCTTCCCCAGGTTGGGTACAAAACAAAGAGGCATCCGATGATCGTCGAGGATCAGCAATCCGTGGCCGCGATGTTGATGGACCCTGCCGCATATGGCGAGAGCGGACCGGTCGAGGCGATCGAGACCCATATCTCGCGGATATTCCTGGTTGGCCAGCGCGCCTACAAGATCAAGCGAGCGGTCAAGCTGCCCTATGTCGACTTCTCGACCCCGGCGCTGCGGCTCGCCGCTTGCGAGAAGGAGGTCGATCTCAACTCCAGGACTGCCCCCGGCCTCTATCTGGGGGTGCGGCGCGTCACCCGCGAGGCCGGCGGCGAGCTGGCCTTCGACGGAAGCGGCAAACTGGTCGATGCGGCGATCGAAATGGTCCGCTTCGATCAGTCGAAGCTGCTCGACGGAATGGCAGTCGGTGGCGAACTGACGCCTGCGCTGATGACGGATGTCGCGCGCATGATCGTGCGCTATCATCGCGGCGCGCCGAAGGTCCACAACGGCAGCGGATCCTCGAACCTGGCAGGCGTGCTCGCCATCAACGAAGCCGGCTTTGCCACCAGCCATGTTTTCGAGCAAGCCGAGATAAAGCCATTCACCGGGATGTTTCGCACCGCCCTCGCCCGTCATTGCGAGTTGCTCGACCGGCGGGAGGCGGCAGGCAGGATCCGGCGATGCCACGGCGACCTGCATCTGCGCAACATCTGTCTCTTCGACGGAGAGCCCCGCCTCTTCGATTGCATCGAATTCAACGACCAGATCGCCAGCATCGACGTGCTTTACGACCTGGCTTTCCTGCTGATAGACCTCTGGCATCGCGGCTTTCCGGAACTCGCCAACCTGGTGATGAACCGCTATCTCGACGAAGCAGACGACGAGGACGGCTTCATCCTCCTGCCTTTTTTCATGGCAGTGCGGGCTGCGGTGCGCGCGCATGTCACCGCAACCCAGATCGAGGAAGGCGGTGACATGCCCGGCGGCCTGCTTGCCGAGGCCAGATCCTATTTCGAGCTTGCCCGAACACTTCTCGAGGAAAAGCCGCCTCGGCTGATCGCCATCGGCGGCTTGAGCGGTTCCGGCAAGACGGCCGTTGCCGAGGCACTCGCCGCACATGTTGGCGCGCCGCCCGGCGCACGCATTGTCGAAAGCGACCGCATCCGCAAAGCCCTGCATGGGGTGCCGGCCGAAACGAAGCTGCCGGACCGAGCTTATCGACCTGATGTGTCGGACCGCGTCTACCGCGAAATGGCATGGCGCGCCGACTTGATCCTTGCCGAAGGCGGTTCGGTGGTCGCCGATGCCGTCTTTGACCGGCCGGCCGATCGCGACCGCATCGAGAAGGCGGCAAACGGCAGAGACGTTGCTTTCGCCGGATTCTGGCTGGAGGCGGATCCGCTCGTTCTTTGGCAGCGGGTGAGCGAGCGCAGTGGCGGTCCTTCTGACGCCACAGTCGATATCTTGTCGCGGCAATTGCAGCGAAAGGCTACCCCGTCCAACTGGCGCAAGGTCGACGCCGATCGAAAGCTCGCCGATATCGCCGCAGAATTGGCCAAGGTTTCGGACGCGGCCGCTTTTGCGCAGAATCCTCCACTCAAGACCGCATCGTGACGGCGACGATCGACGCGCACAAAGGGGTAAATGGGCATGACGCAGGAAAAACTGGTAGTTTGCGGCAAATGCGGCGGGGTCAATCGCCTGCCGCCGGCAGGCGATGCCGGGGACGCGAAATGCGGAAAGTGCGGCTCCAGGCTGTTCTCGGGTCACCCGGCAGACGTCGATGCACAGAGTTTCGATCGCCAGGTCACGCGAAGCAGCCTCCCCGTCGTCGTCGACATCTGGGCACCATGGTGCGGTCCGTGCAAGATGATGGCGCCGGCCTATGAAGCGGCAGCCAACGAACTGGAGCCGCATGTTCGCCTGATCAAGCTCAATTCCGACAATGAGCAGGCCGTTGCAGCCAGGCTCGGCATCCGCGGCATCCCGACCATGATCCTCTTCCATGGCGGACAGGAGGTTGCGCGCACATCCGGCGCAATGACGGCGGGACAGATCGTCAGGTGGGTCCGCGATCACCTGCCGGCTGCAGCCTGAAAGCTGCCACTGCGTGGATTTCACTGATTGCCGTGCCCAGCACGACGGGCGATCTGATGGCCGACGCTGAACACAGAAGCCATATGATGACCTTAAGAAGTTCGAGACATCGAACGACGAATTTTCATATGATGACCTCGCTTTTGGCCCGCACTGGGAGTATGGATCCTCAGATCCGGCAAAGTTGGGAGGACCCATGCAGCAGGCCGAACATCGAACGTCCCGGCGGTCGTTCGTCTCTCAGGTTGCCGACGCCCTGCGCGGCCAGATCGACGCGGGCTTTTATGCGCCTGGCGACAAATTGCCGACAGAACCCGCGCTGATCGACCGGTTCGGGTTCAGCCGCACCGTGGTCCGGGAGGCCATCGCCGCGCTTCGTGCCGATGGGTTGGTGGAATCGCGGCAAGGCGCCGGCGTCTTCGTTCTCGGCCCGAAACCCGTCGACGAGGGATTGAAGCTGTTCACCGACGAAACGAACAAGATCTCGGACATCATCGAAGAGCTCGAGCTGCGCATCGGCATCGAAGTCGAGGCAGCCGGCCTTGCCGCCGCCCGCAGCTCACCGGCGCAAGAGGCCGAAATCGAGGCCCAGGTCGAAAGGTTCGCCGACCTCATGGCGCAAGGGCAACCCACGGACGATGCCGACTTCCAGTTCCACATGGCGATTGCCGCCGCAACCAACAACGCCAGGTTCAAGGCCTTCCTCGAACATGTCGGTCGGCGGATGATCCCGCGGGTGAAGTTCAAGACGATGATGGGCGGCGTCGACCCCTTGCCCAATCGCGACCATCCGATTCTGCAGGAGCACAGGGAAATCGCCGATGCGATCCTCGCCCGCGACCCGGAAAAGGCGCGTGAGGCGATGCGCCGCCATTTGATGACCGGGATAAAGCGCTATCGCGCCCTGACCGTCCGGCGCCCGACAAATCAGGACAACACCGGCGGTTGACTCGTCTGGATACTCATCATATGAATTCAGATGCATCATATTAATTTGTGGGATGAGTTCGTTTGTCGCCAGATGAAATCAAGTCGCGGGTCGCTTCAGGGCTGCTGTCGTTTCCGGTCACGCATTTCAACGAGGATTTCAGCCTCAATCTCGAAAGCTATCGCGCGCATGTCGAATGGCTGTCGGGGTTCGGTGCCGCTGCCCTGTTCGCGGCCGGCGGCACCGGTGAATTCTTCTCGCTGTCGCCGGAAGAGGTCGCCGACGTTACCCGCGCGGCCAAGGATGCCTCGGGAGACGTGCCGATCATCGCCGGCTGCGGCTACGGCACGGCGCTCGCCACGGAAATCGCCCGCCGCGCCGAGGCTGCGGGAGCCGACGGTCTCCTGCTTCTGCCTCACTATCTGATGGAGGCCTCGCAAGAGGGGATTTTTCGGCATGTCAAGGCCGTGTGCCAGTCCACCGGCCTCGGCGTCATCATCTACAACCGTGCGAACTCGGTCGCCAGTGCCGACACCGTTGCCCGCCTTGCTGACGCGTGCCCAAACCTAATCGGGTTCAAGGACGGCACAGGCAAGGTCGATCTTGTCCGCCACGTCACCGCAAAGCTTGGCGATCGGCTCTGCTACATCGGTGGCATGCCCACGCATGAGCTGTTCGCCGAGGGCTTCAACGGCGCCGGCGTGACGACTTATTCCTCCGCGGTCTTCAACTTCGTGCCGGAATTGGCCCAGCGCTTCTACAGGGCGATGCGGACAGGTGATCGCAATGTGATGGAAGAAATCCTGCACGGCTTCTTCTTCCCGTTCGCGGCTCTGCGCGATCGCGAGCAAGGTTATCCGGTGTCGATCATCAAGGCCGGCGTCGAACTCATCGGACGGACACCCGGCCCGCTTCGGCCGCCGCTGACCGATCTGAAGCCGCAGGAGAAAGACGTGCTGCGCGGACTGATCGAGAAGATCGCCGCCTAGCCGCCGCGAGATCGGCAAATCGTCGGCCGAACGGGATGAGGAGGATCGTCTCGTGCGACAGCCAAAACGGAAGATCCCAAATGGAAGATCAAGGGAGGAGTGACATGAACAGAAGCATCCATACGATTGCAGCTGTCGTTTTGATGACCGCTGCCGCGCCATCGGCCGTCGCACAGGAAGCGGCGCAGGAGATCCGTATCGTCCTGCCGGAGCAGCCGGCCAATCTGGAGCCCTGCGGCACCATCATCACCAATGTCGGCCAGATACTCAGCCAAAACGTGGTTGAATCGTTGACCGTCATCGATCCGAACAGCGGACAGCCCCAGCCGAAACTGGCGACGGAGTGGACCAGCGTGGACCCGACCACCTGGCGGATCAAGCTGCGCGAGGGCGTCAAATTCCAGGACGGAACCGAACTCAATGCGGATGCGGTCGTCTTCTCCATCAACCGGATGATCAGCGGCAAGCTTACCTGCAGCAACATTGCGAAATTCGGCGATGCCAAACTGACGCTGACGCCGGTCGACAAGCTGACCGTCGAAATAAAGTCGGACAGGCCCGAGCCCATCATGCCGACGCTGTTGAGCGTGGTCATGATCGTCTCGCCGAAGACGCCGGTCGACCAGGCGGTGAACGATCCGGTCGGCACCGGCCCGTTCACGCTGTCGACCTTTTCCCCGCAGACCGTGGTGCTGGACGCGTTCGACGGCTATTGGGGCAACAAGCCGCAGATCACCAAGGCAACCTATGTCTGGCGACCCGAATCCTCGATTCGAGCCGCCATGGTGGAGACCGGGGAAGCCGACCTGACACCGTCGATTGCCATCCAGGACGCCAGCAATCCGGAGACGGATTTCGCCTACCTGAACTCCGAAACCACTGCCATCCGCATCGATGCCGCCGAGCCGCCGCTCGACGACCTGCGCGTGCGCAAGGCGCTCAACCTGGCGATCGACTGGGAAGGCCTTGCGCAGCTGTTCGGCGACGACGTCAAGCGTGCGTCGCAGATGGTCGTCTCCGGGATCAACGGCCATGACGATGCGCTCGAGCCCTGGCCGTACGATCCGGAAGAGGCGAAAAAGCTCATCGAAGAGGCGCGCGCGGCTGGTGTCGCAGTCGACACCGAGATCAAGCTCATCGGGCGAAACGGCATCTATCCGAACGGCGCCGAAGCGATGGAGGCGATGATGACGATGTGGCAGGACGCCGGCCTCAACGTCAAGCTTACCATGCTCGATGTCGCCGACTGGCTGCGCTATCTGCAAAAGCCGTTCCCGGCGGAGCGCGGCCCCAATCTCCTGCAGATGATGCATGACAACAACAAGGGCGATGCGGCCTTCACGGTGCCGATCTTCTATCGATCGAGTGGCAGCTACTCGACCTTGGCCGATCCGGCATTCGACAAGCAGATAGACGAGGCACTGGCGGCGACCGGCGAAGCCCGCACCAACAGCTTCAAGGCGATTTTCGGCAAGGCCCGCAACGAAGTGGTGGCGGACATCCCGATGTTCCACATGATCGGCTACACCCGGGTTGGCACCAGGCTGGAATGGAAGCCCGATATCACCACCAACAGCGAAATACCGCTGGCCAATATCGCCATCAAAGACTGAGCGATACGGGGGCGCCAGGCGGTCGTCGCCCTGCGCCCCCGACCCGTTGCCTCCGTCGATATCCGCCGAAGGGCATCCGAAATGATAACCTATCTTGGACGCCGGGCGTCGCACAGCATCCTATCGGTCATCGGTCTTTTGACCTTGGTTTTTTTCCTGACACGGCTCACCGGCGATCCTTCCGCCTTGTACCTGCCTCTGGACTCGACTGCGGAAGCTCGGGCCGCGTTCGCGCGGTTGAACGGCCTCGATCAGCCGATCCATTGGCAGTTTCTGGGATATCTGCGCGATCTGCTGCAGCTGGATTTCGGTGAATCGCTGCGCCAGAACCGCTCGGCGATGCAGGTCGCGCTCGAGGCGTTCCCGGAAACGCTGAAGCTGGCCGTCGTCGCGATCACGCTGTCGACCGCCTTGGCAATCCTTGTCGGCTCTCTGGCGGCCGCGCGGCCGGGCAGCATCTTCGACCGTATCGCCAGCCTCGTCTCGCTGGCCGGCGCAAGTGCGCCGGATTTCTGGGTCGCCATCGTCGGCATCCTTGTCTTCGCCGTGGGGCTCGGGCTTTTGCCGACATCGGGCACCGGCACCTGGGTCCACTGGATCATGCCGACCTTCGTGCTGATGCTTCGCCCTTTCGGTCTCCTGGTGCAGGTCGTGCGCGGAACCATGCTGTCGGCGCTTGCCTCTCCATACATCAAGACCGCAAGGGCCAAGGGCCTGCCGCGGCAGAAGATCATCTTCGGGCATGCGCTTCGCAACTCGCTGCTGCCGGTCGTCACGGTCGCCGGCGACCTGGCGACCAGCCTTGTCAACGGCGCCGTCGTCGTGGAGTCGATATTCGGCTGGCCCGGCATCGGCAAGCTGATGATCGATTCGATCATCCAGCGCGACTTTGCCGTCGTCCAGTCGACCATTCTGGTGACGGCAACCGCCATCTTCATCCTCAACATCGCGATCGACCTGCTCTACGCGGTTCTCGATCCGCGCATCCGGTACTGAGCCATGACGATCATCACCCCCGACATCAAGCCGGCGGCCGTTCCAGGCAGCGGCCGCGTGATTTTTGCCTATTTGAAGCGCGACAGGCTTGCGCTCGCCGCTGCTATTTTCCTGGCGATCGTCGTCATCGCGGCGGTCCTCGGCCCGTGGCTGGTGGGCGACGCCGCATCGCGGCTCGGGCTGCGCCAGCGCAACCTCGCCCCGTTCTCGCTGGCCAGTGGCTGGATCTACGTCCTTGGCGCCGACACCCTCGGCCGGCCCATCCTGGCCAGGCTGATTGTCGGCGCGCAGAACACGTTCGGCATTGCCGCGGCGGCGGTGTTCGCGTCGATGCTGGTCGGTGGGACACTGGGCCTGATCGCGGGCTATTCGGAGCGCTGGTACAGCCATCTCATCCTGCGACTGGCCGATGTCGTCATGAGCTTTCCCTCGCTGCTGCTGGCGCTCATCGTGCTCTACACGCTGGGTCCGAGCATCACCAACCTGGTGATCGTTCTCGCCGTCACGCGCATGCCGATCTACCTCAGAACGGCGCGTGCGGAAGTGCTGGAGCTGCGCGAGCGCATGTTCGTCAGCGCGGCGCGAGCCATGGGTGCAAAGCCGGCCCGGATCATGATCCGGCACATCGCCCCCCTTGTCCTGCCGACATTGGTGACAATTTCAGCCATTGATTTCGCGACAGTCATTTTGTCGGAATCGGCGCTGAGTTTCCTTGGCCTCGGCATTCAGCCACCCGACTTCACCTGGGGCGCAATGGTCGCAAACGGCCGCGGCTATCTCGCCACCGCCTGGTGGATCGCATTCTGGCCGGGCCTTGCAATCATGCTGACGACGCTGTCGCTCAACATCCTCTCGAACTGGGCGCGCACCGTTGCCGATCCGCAGCAACGCTGGCGCCTTCAGACATTGCGAAAAGCTGCCCGATGAGCAACGCGACCATTCTCAAGGTCGAGTGTCTGACCGTCGATTTTCTTTCGAACGATGAACCGATACGCGCCGTCGACGATGTCTCTTTCCGCGTCAGCCGTGGCGAGACGCTGGTGATCCTCGGCGAAAGCGGTTCGGGTAAGAGCGTCAGCACCAGCACGGTGATGGATCTCATCGACTGTCCGCCAGGCGACATCGTGGCCGGCTCCTGCCTCTTCGATGGCGTCGAACTGTCAGGCCTCGGTGCCGAGGCGCGCCGAAGCATCAACGGCCGCAGGATAGCGATGATCTTTCAGGATCCGCTCGCCTATTTGAACCCGGTCTACACGGTGGGGCGCCAGATCGAGGAGGTCTATGAGAGCCACGGCGCAGAGAGCGGCAAGGGCGCACGCGCCAAGACGATAGAACTGCTTCGGCGCGTCGGCATTCCAGAGCCGCAAAACCGCGTCGACTTCTATCCGCATCAGTTCTCGGGCGGACAGCGCCAGCGCGTGATGATTGCCATGGCGATCGCGTTGAAACCGGACATCCTGATCGCCGATGAGCCGACGACCGCTCTGGACGTCAGCGTGCAAGCGCAGATCCTCGATCTGCTGCGCGATCTCCAGCGCGAAACCGGCATGGCGTTGATCATGATCACCCATGACCTCGAAGTCGCCGCGTCCATGGCGGACCGGATTATCGTCATGAACGGCGGCAAGGTCGTCGAGACGGGCATCGCCAGGGAGGTCTTCAGCAATCCGCAGCACGCCTATACCCGCCGCCTCATCGCCGCCCTGCCCCACGGTAACGCAGCGGAGGCGCCCAACAAGCGTTCGACGGTGATCGCCGGCGAGACGCTGCTCAAGGTGGAACATCTCACCAAACACTATGAGCTTGCTTCCGGAGCTTTTAGCAGCAAGCGGACGTTCAAGGCGGTGGACGACATAAGCTTCGAGGTCAGGAGAGGAGAAACGCTCGGCATCGTCGGCGAGTCCGGGTCCGGCAAATCGAGCGTCGCGCGCATGCTGTTGGGGCTGAACGCGCCAAGCGCCGGCAAGGCGGTCTTTGCCGGTGAGAACATCTTCGACATGAATGGGAAGCGCCTCATGCCGTTTCGGCGCAAGGTCCAGATGGTCTTCCAGGACCCATACGGATCGATGAATCCGCGCATGCGCGTTTATTCGATCATTTCCGAACCCTGGGTGATCCACCGCGATATCCTGCCGAAGGACAAGTGGAAGGCTCGAGTGGCAGAGCTCCTGGAATTGGTTGGGCTTTTGCCGGAGCACGCCGAGCGCTACCCGCACCAGTTTTCCGGCGGCCAGCGACAGCGCATCGCCATTGCGCGCGCGCTTGCCAGCGAGCCGGAACTGATCGTCTGCGACGAGGCGGTTTCGGCGCTCGACGTCTCTATCCAGGCGCAGGTGATCGACCTTCTGGCCGACCTCAGGACGAGGCTCGGCCTCTCCTACATTTTCATCACACACGACTTGCCGATCGTGCGCCATTTTGCCGACCGGATCATGGTCATGAAAGACGGACGGATTGTCGAGGAAGGCCAAACCGCGGCGCTGTTCGGGGCGCCTCGCCACGACTATACGCAAAGCCTGCTGCAGGCTGTGCCGCAGCCCAAATGGCTAACGCAGGCTCAATAGTTCGTCCGCGCGCGCCCAGCAAGTGTTGCCGATTGATGGGCCGAATGCGCTTGACAAAATGGCGATCGCCCGCTCAATTTGACCCATTCACCAGGGGGGTCCCGGCAAGGGGCTGAGATACTGCTGGCTTTCGCGGCGCAGTGACCCGTTGAACCTGATCCAGTTCATACTGGCGTAGGGACGGTGCAAGCGCTTTGCGGGAGTCCATGCCCGAAAACCTGTAAGCAGGCAGGCAGAAGCGTCTTTTCATCCTTCCGGCACAGAACTGGGTCT
This sequence comes from Mesorhizobium sp. WSM4837, assembly GCF_055811435.1. Classification (NCBI taxonomy): domain Bacteria; kingdom Pseudomonadati; phylum Pseudomonadota; class Alphaproteobacteria; order Hyphomicrobiales; family Phyllobacteriaceae; genus Mesorhizobium; species Mesorhizobium sp. WSM4837. Next base: position 668 of record NZ_JBVVQE010000029.1, on the reverse strand, counting down.
CCAATGCATGAGCAAAGGAGCCTCAAAATGAATGCCATTTCCCCCGCCGTGTCGACGGGACCGCTGCCCGCCTCAAGGAAAATCCACAAACCCGGCCTGATTCACCCGCAGATCAGGGTGCCGATGCGGGAAATCGCCGTCCATCCGACGGCAGGCGAACCGCCTGTCACCGTTTACGATCCGTCCGGCCCCTATACGGACCCGACTGTCGAAACCAGCATCGAAAAGGGCCTCGCCAGGTTTCGCAATGAATGGGTGACGGTGCGCGGCGACGTCGAATTCCACGATGCCCGCAGTGTCAGGCCGGAGGACAACGGCTTTGCGTCAGGTGAGCGCCTGACGCCGGAATTTCCCGTGCGCCACCGGCCGCTAAAGGCAAAAACGGGCCAAGCGGTGACGCAGCTTGCCTATGCGCGCGCCGGGATCATCACCCCCGAAATGGAGTTCGTCGCCATTCGCGAGAATCTCGGCCGCGAGAGCTTACGCGGCGGGATGCAGCGCGACGGCAACCCTTTCGGCGCGGCGATCCCGGACTTCGTCACGCCGGAATTCGTGCGCGACGAGATAGCGCGCGGACGGGCTATCATTCCCGCCAACATCAACCATCCGGAGAGCGAGCCGATGATCATCGGCCGCAATTTCCTGGTCAAGATCAATGCCAATATCGG